>JAFXSU010000333.1 GCA_017525435.1 Victivallales bacterium | reverse complement strand
GGTGAGAGGTGAGAGGTGGGAGGTGAGAGGTGCAAGGTGAGAGGTGTAAGGTGAGAGGTGTAGCGGCGGCAGCTTCGCCGTCGAAACCCAAGTTTAGCGGATGACTTAGTTTGGCAGCGGCCTTTTCGGCGCATGCTCCACAATATGTTTCTTCTCTGCCACATCCTAATGCTCCTGCTGCTGGCGCTGATCGCTTTCTACGCCGGCTCGGAGACTGCATTGACCAGCGTGAACCGCGTCTGGCTCAAGGAACGCGCCAAGGACGGCGACCGGCGGGCCCAGAATGCGTGCCACCTCGTCGAAAATGCCGACCGTTTCTTTGGAACTGTCCTGGTAGGCAACAACCTTACTCATGTCAGCCTGACTGCCATCGCACGCCTCACAATGGGAGCTTTCCTTGCTCAAAGCATAATCGTGAGGGATATCTTTCCCACGCTGGCAAAACCGGACTCCAGCTGGGCGGCATGGCTGGCCTCGTTGGTCGTCACGCCCGTCGTGTTGATTTTCGGCGAGGCTCTTCCCAAGGCACTGGGACGCCAGTTTGCCAACCGCTTCACTCTCTCCATCGCATGTCCGATGCGTTGGTCGGAGCGCCTCCTGAATCCATTCGTTTGGGCGCTCAGTGGACTGGCGCGGTTGCTGTCGCTCACCCCCGATACCAATGAACCAATGACCAGCCGTAGCGGCGTGACGCGCGAAGACCTCAAAGTGATGGCGGAAATGCTTGGCGAGCAGCACCTTGTCGGCGAAGCGGCCGCCGAGATGCTCCAGACCGTCCTGGAACTTGACCAGCGTCCCGTCGAAACCGTGATGATCCCCCTCATCGAAATCCAATCCCTGCCGGATACCGCCACCTTGGATGATCTCCGGCGGCTTACCGCCCAGACTGGCTTCACGCATTTGCTTGTTTACCACGAGCGCGTGGATCGCATCACCGGCGCGGTATGTCTCAAGGAAATCCTCGCCCAGCGCCCTGAAGACCTCAGCGAGGAGGCTTTCCTGCGTCAAGACGTAAAGCCCTTCGTCAACCGCAAGATTCTCTTTGCCCCAGAATCCCAATCCGTAAGTACTCTATTAGATGAATTGCGCAAACGATCGTTGCCTATCGCCATTGTGGTGGATGAGTATGGTGGGATGACCGGCATGGTCACGGTCGAAGACCTCGTCGAACTCATCACTGGCAATCTTGGCGACGAACGCGACGAGGCGAACTCCGGCTTCCGCCGTATCTCTCCCAATGCCTTCCTGTGCAGCGGACGCATGGAGATTCGCGACCTTGAGGAACAGCTCGGCATGGACATCCCGAACCAAGGTTTCGAGACCACTGCCGGACTCGTCCTCAAACTCGCCGGGAAAATACCCTCGCCCGGGGAGCACTACCATTATCACCATGTCAGCTTCACGGTGTTGGAGGTTCGCCAGCACCGCATCACCAAACTGAAAGTCCAGTTGAACTGACCTATGCGAATCACCCATATCAATTGTCCAGGCTGTGGCAAGGCCATTGATATCGACTGGGACTGGACCTATTTCCTCTGCCAATACTGCCGCGCAAAGTGCGTGATCCTCTCGCACAACCACCCGGAGACGCCTCAGGAGACCCTCGAACGTCTGCACGGCGAAGCATGGCAGACGATGGAGGAGCGCAATTACGCACTGGCCTTCGGACAGTACCGCGAAATTCTCCAGCACCGCATTGACGACGGCGAAGCATGGCACGGTCGCGCACTCGCCATCGGGTTGCGTTCGTTGGACAAGGAGAACCTCCGTGCCGACGAGGTCATCGCCAGTTTCGACGAGGGATTGCGCCGTGATGTCACCCCGCGCAGCCAGCTCATCTATGCGATGCACGCTGCGGAACTGGGGCAGGCACTCCACCAATTCCATTATTTGCACTTCCGCCGAGAACCACTTCACGCATTGCGGTGGAAATACTACTTAGACGCCAGTGCCTTCGCCCTGAGAATGCTCCGAAACAGTCTTCGTGTCCTGCAAGGACTTCTTGAGGTTCCCGACCAGAACATCCCACTGCTGTTGAAGGCTACCGATGGCTACCAGACTTGCAAACTCCATGCACAGGCAACAAAGACGCTTCACGCTACTGCACGGACGATTGCGGACATCGACCGGGCGCTTCTGACCGGCTCCCTTCGACTCCACGGCAAACATTTCATCCATCCGAAGTGGTTCGGCCTTACCAGCCGCCTCGGAGCCATCTTTCTGCGTGCCAAGCCTTCCGCAGAGTTCCAAGGACTTTCAGCGGAATACGCTCGAACCAGCAAGCTGGCGTTGGGCACCGCCAGCCGCCCTCCGCAAAGCGAATTCGACCGCTTCTGGCTGCCTTTTTTCATCTATGGAGCTGTCAACCTCGCCATCATGGTTCCATTCGCATACACCAAGCTCTACCTTCCAGGGATTGTTCTTTCCCTCATCGCATTCTTCGGCTTCTTCCGACCGCTTCGCCATCGGCTCTGGGAAAAACACTGCTACGCCAGCGATGTCCGCGCCGGCGTCTATGATTATAAATAGCTCCCCAACTTCGCCACACCATTCCTCATTCCTC
>JAFXSU010000332.1 GCA_017525435.1 Victivallales bacterium | reverse complement strand
TGAAATATATTATTAATCATAAAGTAGATACAATAATACTAGGATGCACGCACTACCCATTGGTCGCCACTGCAATCCAGGAGTGTCTTCCAACGGCACGCCTCATCGACTCTGGCGAAGCGATTGCCCTGGCGGTTGCCAGACTGCTGGAGTCGGAGGGGCTGGCCAATGATCCTGAGCATGTCGGAAGCAGGTGCTATTATGTCACAGACACCGTGGCGAATTTCGCGGATATGGTGGAACTGTTTCTGGGCGGACCGGGGGATGGTGAAATTCACCAAGTGGACATCGGTGCCTGGTGAGCTTTTTGCGGGGTATTTCGGAAAAAAACTCTTTGATGTATTATCTTATAAGAATAACACTTCTCTTTTCGCATTGTTTTTCCCCGAATTGTTCTATCCTTGATTATCCATTCTGACAAAGAATTCTCCGACGACCGGCTTAGCGGCAGCGACTCGCAACCCGAAGCGGAAGTGACCGGGACGATGGTGATGGATGCCAAAGGGCAAGTGCCCACCCATCATGTCTCTGCCGCCTATAAGGAGTATCTGGTGGATGAAATTCCACGGATGCGCCCGCGCGGCATCTTCACCGCCTTCTGGGCGGAACTGGTGGAGATGTTCGGTGTTCACAAGTTCGACTCCGACTTCAATATCGATGACACCAGCGAGAACCTGGAGCCCAGCGAAGAGGAGCAGAATACCGATGCCAGCTCGTTCTATGAGGAAGGGAACACCTGTGACCTGGAGACCAACTATACGCTCGGCAAGGAGGTCGCACGTGGCGGGCAGGGCACCATCGCCGCCGCACAGGACCTGCAGTTCGGGCGACGGGTTGCCATCAAGAGTCTCAGGGAGCCGGGAAACCAGGAGGCCAGGCACTTGTTTTTCACGGAGGCGCGTATCACCGCGCATCTGGAGCATCCCGGCGTCGTCCCCATCCATACCCTTTATGTGGACCACGACAATGCGCCTCACTTGGCGATGAAATTGGTGGAGGGCAAGAGTTTCCGTGAACGCTTGCAGAATGTCAGGCAGAAATATGCAGGACTTCCCTGGCACAAGATCTGTGCGGTGGAGCGCTATCAGCGCAAACTGCGCATCGAGCGTTTTCTGCGGGTTTGCGAAGCACTGGAATATGCGCACAACTGCAATATCCTCCACCGCGACCTCAAGCCTGAAAACATCATGGTCGGACGCTTTGGCGAAGTCTATGTGATGGACTGGGGTATGGCGATGGTGATGCCAAAGGGGCAGGACTGGGTGGTCTCGCCCATCTGCGGCACCCCACGATACATCTCCCCGGAGGTGCTGATGCACAAGCCATACGGCAAGACGGCGGACATCTACCAGTTGGGGCTGATTCTCTACGAGGTCGTCTTCTTGCGGAGAGCCTTTCCCTGGAAGAACCGCGACGAGTTGTTGGCGCGGGTGAAGGCGGGTGAGATGGCACCCATGCAGCACTACTACGGATGCAATGTTCCCAAAATTCTCTGCAAGATCGTTTCGCGGGCTACGGCCTATTCGCCTCGCGACCGTTACCAAGAGGTTTCGCAACTGGCGCGTGACCTGCGTGGATACCTGAAGAACGAGGCCACCAGCGTCGAACGCAACCCGCGGCTTGCCAACTTCATGCGGGTGATGTCTCGCAACAGCCATCTGCTGCTGGGGCTGGTGATCCTGGTCACGACCATCCTTTTCGCGGTGATTCTCTACAATGTCCGCAGCAAGGTGAACGCAAAACTCGTTGAGCAACGGGAGGAGGAGGCGCTTCGAAGACTCTACTCTTCCAATTTGCATACCAGCGTGATGCTGGCTCAGGAAATCAAAGGTGTGGCGGATGATGTGCTGTCTTTGGCCCGCGAGACCAAGGTGCGTCTGGCGACGATTCAGCCTCCGAATCTCGACCTGAACTATTATCGGGGCACGGCTGGCATGGTCGAGTTCCCACCGCCCGAATATGGTTGGGTGCCTACCTTTGACAACAAGGTCTCGTTCCGCGCCTTCTTCTGGCACCTGCCGACAAATGTCCAGGTGGATAACCTGGACGCGGTGCTGACCACGCTTTATCCGATGATGCCGACATTCAAGCGGTTGCTGACGGATCATTTGCTGGTGGACAAGACGGGGCATGTGAAAAATCCAATCCGCGACCTGAAGGTGGAGCGCACCCCTGTGCTGAATTCACGCGTGGCCTTCGAGAACAAACTGATGCTCGCTTATCCGTATGAAGGAAACATGCCGCAGGATTACGACGTGACCACCTCGGTTTGGTACGAGCGCGGAATGCGCGAAGCCAAGGAGGGGCATCCGATCTGGACCGACCTCTTCCAGTCCGTGCGCGTGAGAAACCGCATTATCATTGCGTGCGCGATGCCTTTTCGGATTGATGCGGCACCGGCAGGCTTCAACAATGGCGTGGCGGTGGCGGTGTTGGATCCGCGTGACTTCATCGAAAAGTTTGCAGGGCGGCTGACGCATGGCCCCTACATCAAAGGGCACTATCTGGTTCATGCCAGTGGAAAGGTCTTTTCGACCGATGTGACGCAGTTTCAGCCGATTTGCCGGGGGGAGATTGAACTGTTTGACTTCCCCTACCCAGAGAAATTCAGGGAGATGTGGAATCTCAAGACCGGCCGTATCTTCCTGGACGACAATCGGCGGGAAACCCTCTACATCTTCAACCTGGTCGAGGCCATGAACTGCATCTACATCGAGGAGATTGACTTCAAGTTAGCGATGGAGATGGACTGGGACGCAATGGTGGATGTAACGACGGACGATAAGCCGAACGAAGAAGGTGCCGCCACTCAGTGACGCACAACCCCTTGAAATCCCCCCCGGAAAACGAACTAGTGTTTATCCAGAAGCAAAATGAATCATCCGCTGACCTTGACATCAAGGAGGGCGTGGGCGAGAGTACTGTCAGCGGAAGTGTCAACAGCACCGGCGAATTCAACGAGAGCCAGCTGAAGTTCCTGCATCGTGTCAACCTCGGGTGCCGTGACTACCTGTTCGAGGAGATTCCGGTGATGCACCAGCGCTCTGCCGCTGTGGCGTTTTTCTCGGACATGCTGGAGCTGTTCGGTCTGCGCAAGTACGACCACCAGTATGATATTGACGATTCGAGCATCAGTCTGGAGGTCAGCGAAGACGAACATTACGCCGATGCCAGTTCGTTCCACGACGAGACCTCGACATGCGATCTGGAGAGGAACTACCCGCCGATCAAAGATGTGGGCAAGGGCGGTCAAGGTACCATCTCGGCGGCCGAGGATCTCCAGTTCGGGCGGCGGGTGGCCATCAAGAGCCTGAAGGATTATGAAAACCCCAAGGCACGAGGGGCGTTTTTCAACGAAGCTCGCATTACCGCGCACCTGGAGCATCCGGCGATTGTGCCGATCCACAACCTCTACGTGGATCACGAGAATGTCCCGCATCTGGTCATGAAGTATGTGGAGGGCAAGAGCTTCCGGGAACGCATCGCCAAGATCAAGAAGAAGTACTCTCCGCTGAGTTGGTATCAGATCTGCACCGTGGAACGCTGGCAACGCAAGTTGCGCATCGAGCATTTCCTCCGCATCTGCGAGGCCATCGAATACGCCCATAATCGCAACATCATCCACCGCGATATCAAGCCGGAAAACATCATGGTCGGGCGCTTCGGGGAGCTCTATGTGATGGATTGGGGGATGGCGTGCGTCATCCCCAAGGGGCAGGATTGGGTTCTCACCTCCGTCGCCGGAACGCCTCGTTACATCGCCCCGGAGGTGCTTCAGCACAAGCCCTATGGCAAGACGGCGGACATCTACCAGCTTGGGCTGTTGCTCTACGAGGCTGTCCTTCTGCGCCGCGCCTTCCCGTGGCGGGACAAGCACATCGTGGCGGAGCGCGTGAAGGCGGGCGAACTCTCACCGATGGTGCATTATTTCGGCTGCCATGTGTCTGCCACCCTGAAGCGCAT
>JAFXSU010000331.1 GCA_017525435.1 Victivallales bacterium | reverse complement strand
GTGGTTCGCCGTGCCGCCGCTGTAGACATTCAGCCACCCGCCGCTGTTCACGGTGGTGTGGTTCGCCGTGCCGCCGCTGTAGACGTAAAACCCGCCGCTGCTCACGGTGGCGTGGTTCGCCGTCCCGCCGCTGTAGACGTAAAACCGCCCGCCGCTGTTCACGGTGGTGTGGTTCGCCGTGCCGCCGCTGGAGACCCCAAGCCGCCCGCCGCTGTTCACGGTGACATTATTTGCAGAAACATAATTTGTTCCTATACAGGAAGAAATATCCCCACCTCTTTTACGGTATGAAGAGGATACAATTGTTTTCCCTGTGCTTTCTCGGTATAAATGAAGACCATGATAATCAAGAATTCCTGTAAAAGTCTGATTATTCAGGATGTAATAATAGATATACCCATCTGCATAGCGTTTAATTCCTTCGCCATCATGCTCCAGCGTTCCGACAAGGTGCTGTGCCTCATGTGCGATGACAGAGGTGACCAGTTCGGTGGCGGCGGTGGAGTTCAAGAAGACGAACGCGTTGTCGTCACGGATGAGGTTTCCGGAGTCCACAGTTTCGGCGAGGCCGAGGAAGGAGCCGTATTCATCGAAGACACTGGTCACGCCGATGTAGATGGTAGAATATTGTTCTTCTTCTGGGAGTTCTGAGGTGAATACGATGTCTTCGCCGAATTGCTCATTCAGAGTGGCGACAATGCACGAAATGGTGGTCGCGTCGAAGCCGGAGTCTTCCACTACGATGTCGTCAATTGTGAGATTCAGGTCGCGGTTGTGGTATGATGTCACCGCGCCGTCGAAGTCCAAGTAGACCACCTGGGGGACGGTCGTCAGCTCGTGGGACGCGGCATCCTCGATGAGTCCTTCTGGAAGCACGGTCATGATGCCACTGTCGAGTCTGGTATAAAGTTGGGTGGTTGGCATGGGCAGAAATTTGCAAATAACTCAGAGGGAAAGGGAAGTGCCAAAAGCCTTTCGATGATTTTAATCGAAATGGCAAACTTGGAATCGGAAGCTATAGGACATGAGACGCCAGACCTGGGACCTAAGACGTCAGACCTGCTGTGACCTGAGACGTCAGACCTGTGACCTGAGACACCAGACCAGGGACCAGAGACGCCAGACTTGGGACTTGATTTTAGGTCCAAAAGTCTTTGAGTCCTGCCAAGATGGGCAAAGATGGCAATTGGAAATGCCGTTAACCGCTTAATGTAATACCCAACCAGCGGGTTGGGGGAAATGGCGGCGTTTTTCTCGGCAGCCGCAAAAAAGTCGAGAGATCAGCGGAAAACTACCCCTTCCAAGTGGCAGAACCGAAAACATCGGCTGTTCTATCAATTTGCAGCACGCCTGATTTGCCGTCACTTGCCGAGTTTGATGATACGGAAGTCCTGGCTGTCGAGGTCAAAGGGCGTCGGCACGGCGAGGTCCTCACGGTGAGCGGAAAGCTCAACGGTCTGCCGTTCCTCCGTGAGATTTGAGACGATTGCCACGACCGAGCCGTCCTTGCGCACATAGCAACTGGCATAGACGCCTGGCGTTCTGGAGACGACGGGGCAGTCATCTTTCCAGTAGCCGATAAATTGTGCATCGTCAAGTCCAAGGCTGTCCCGCTGGCGCCACAGAACCGCGATTTCATCGATGTCCTCAGCGTCATGCGGACGCACGGGCACTCCGTGGACCATAGCGAGTGCGCTGGCCGCCCGGTAGCTCGTATGCATGGTGAAATGCAGCAGTTCGGAGGCCACGCCGATGTTGGCTCCGGTGTAGGACATGCGGAAGCACTCCGGCGGCAATGACTGGAAGGCGTATGGATCCGCCATCAGGTTCTCGCCGCTCCACAGGGAAGTCGCCCAGCCTGCGGCAGGAGCGTTGTAGGAAACGGAGAAATGTAGGTCCACGACTCCCCGGTCGCCCTTCAACTGATACACGAGAGTATGGATGCGCTTGAGGAACTCCCTGGTGGCGAATCCATTGTAGGTTCCGCGGCGATTGCCGTCACGGTCGATATATCCGCATCCGTGCAGTTCGTCCGTGCATTTTCGGGAATTGACGGTGCCATCCAGATAGACGCCGTCCATTCCAGTCTCGCGGATGGCCTCCCGAACCCTGTAGAGCATCAGATTCTGGTAGAACTTGTTATTGCAGACCTCCCAAGTATGCTGCGGGAAGCCGGTCTCCTTTTCCAAAAAGTCACCTGCCGAAGAGAAGTCCTTTCCGGGGGAGTAGGTGAAAAGCCGCGACTCGTTCCAGTCGGGGGCGAGTTCGCTGTATAGGAAGCCGATTGCGTACGGGAAGGCCAAAATGCCACGCTCATGGGCTTTGGCCACGAGGCTCTTGACACCGTCGGAATACTCCGTGCCCGGCAACGGCGGATATCCGAAGGCCTTGCCGTTGCGCCAGATGATGAAGCTTTTCATGCCGGCATCGGCATAGTAGTCGAAGATGGACTTGCCGCCGCGCTGGTCCACGGTACAAGTCATCTCGCCGCAGTAGGGACGGATATTCACGCAGCGCTTCACCCAGGCGGACTCCGTCATCGGACGGATGGGCGTGGCGGTCAGCGCGAACTCGTATTCCAGGCTCTCGCCGGCCTTCAAGGAGACCTCTGCGTCAATGGGATGCATTTCGAAGACGACCGTGGCGTGATTGGGTGTTGGCTTCAGCTCCAGCGCCTTGGGATTGTCCACAGGGAACCAATATTGGTCGGAGTCCGCCAGGTAGCTCAGCCCACGCTCTTCATCGCCCATGAAGAGCACCGGCAGGAAGTCGTAGCTCTGATTTCCCTGGATGGCGGCCTCCTCGTTGAGGGTGCGCAGGGTGGCCTTGATGTATTTGCCATTCAAGGGGTAGATGAAATGCAGACGATTCACCGTGAGGTCGCGTTTGGCGGTCAGCGTCACTTTGATTCGGTCGAAACCGTCATACTCGATGGCATGCGTGGCGGTCAACTCCGCGTCCTCGTCCTCGGCCGATTGGAGCAGCACTACCTTGGCGGGAGTTTCCTCAAGCACTTGCAGCTTGCTGGGTGCGAGCTGGTGGGCGGTGCCGTCGATGGAGAGACGGTAGCTGGCGGGAGCGTCGGAAAGCGGTGCGCCGGAGAAGAATTCGCAGGAAAGCGGTTCGTCTCCAAAGGTATAAGTGCGGTTCCAGACCGCGACCTCGGTCTTGGCTCCGCGCTGGCGGACCTCCACGGGCGTCCAAGGCGGCAACACTTCGTCCGTGACACCGATGTCATTCAGAAACAGCTCCTTGTTCTCCAGCAGCCGAATCTCAAGCGTCTCGGCCTTCTGGAAGAGGATTTTGCCGTCGGCGTCGAGAATGCGGATTTCCAGGTCGTGACGACCAGGCG
>JAFXSU010000040.1 GCA_017525435.1 Victivallales bacterium | reverse complement strand
GGCTTCAGGTCGTCGTCGCCAGCAATCTGTTCGGCGACATTCTCACGGACCTGGGTTCGGCGATGTTGGGCAGCATTGGAATCTCACCGTCCGGGAACATCAATCCCGAGGGGAAATATCCATCGATGTTCGAGCCGATACACGGTTCGGCACCTGACATTGCGGGGCAGGGCATCGCCAATCCGATGGGCACTTTCTGGGCGATATCCTTGATGCTGGAGCATCTTGGCTGCAATGAAGAGGCCGCTCTTGTCCTGGAGGCCATGAAGAAGGTTCTCCAGGAGGGAAAGCACCTCACCCGCGATATCGGTGGAAATGCCACCACGACCGAAATGACCGACGCCATTATCGGCGCATTGCGGATTTGAGGCGGAATTATATCGTTAACTTGCCTAAAGGACAAATGGGACGATGGGTTGCGATTACTTTGTCCCGTGTGTCCCGGATGTCCCGGAAATCTTTTGGAAAGGCCATATTCCTCGTGAAAGGTATCTAATTGGGCTAAAAGCTAAAGTTGAACTAGGTATCTTCTTGGGGGGAACAAAGCGAAATCGAAAGTATTTGTGGTAAAACTCAAGATTTTCGGGTGCTTTCTTTGACGAACAGGATTGGATCCGAAAGCAATGCCTCCATGGGTTTCTTGCCCTGGAGGGCGTCCAGGATCTTCTGGTTCAGCATCTGTGCCGAGTCCAGGCAATTTCCAGTGAAGGTGGACAGGGGGGGGACGAGGCATTTCCCGAAGTTTTCATTGTCGCATCCAATCACGGCCAGGTCATCAGGGATACGGAGGTTGTGCAATGCGGTGTAGGCATAGACACCCAGAGCGAGGATGTCGCTCAATGCGAATACCGCCGTGATTTCTGGATCCATCTTCATCAGGCACTCCATTTGGTGGAAGCTGACATTGCTGTACATCTCCAGCTCGGGCACTTCCACCGTGCTCAGCTTGATCTCCGGGTGCTGCGCCGCATACTTCAAGGCTCCGTCGTAGCGCTGGCAGAAGCAGTCCTTCTTGTATCTCAACTGAGTAGCGATAATGCCGATGTGGCGGTGCCCGCAGTCGTCGGCCAGATGCCGGATGGCCTCGTAGCCGATCTTCTGGTTATTGGATGACACGGATGGATAATTGGTGGAGGAGTGGAAAAAGCGCACCACGGGGCACTCCGGATACTTTTCCAGAAGTGCCTCCAGCATTACCTCGGAGGTGTTGCTGACCGCAAGAATGCAGTCGGGCATGAAGTTGCAGTCGAGAACCTGCTCCGAAGTGAAGAAGAGGTGGGCCGTGATATAGACCTTTGACAGCAGATCTGTCAATTCCGTCAGAGTTTTCTCAAAATAGGGAATGGACATTGCATACAGACTGGCTAATATCACGATGTTCTTGTGGAAGAACATATTCCCTTCCGCCTTGGGGTTGATGCGGACACAGCGGCCGTGTTCGCCGCTGACCAGCTTCCAGTCCTGGAGCACCGCCAAAACCCGTTTCACCGTGGCCGGACAGATGTCGAACTGCTTGGACAGACTGGCTATGGAAGGGAGCGTTTCGGTATAGATGCCGTTCTTTATGCCGTCGGCTATCTCTTTCGCGATTTTCTTGAAGTCACTTGGCATTTTGGGGGATTGCTTTCCGCGGATTTGGACCAACTTGGCTAACTATTTTGTATTGTTATTATAGTTCTTTTTCCTTTTTTTTCAAGCGGATTGTTAGAAAAAGGCCTACTGCGACATCGCCGGAAGCCGGTCGGGGTGAAGCAAACTCACCACGACATATTCCGTCGGCGAGTCTCCGACGCACAGCCTTTACGTATATTCACGGATTCAGATATATAATTGACGCAAAAAGGGCAAATGGGATGCGGTGGCTTGTGATTGCCTGTCCCGGATGTCCCGGATGGTCGGATGGCCGCCCAGAAATCTTCTGGAAACCAAGCAAGTTAAAGATATAATTTCCAAAAAGAAAACACCCCGCTCCCCTCGACATTTGGCTGGTGAAAACTGTAGTCCTTTACCCGATTGAATCTCCACAGTTTCAAGGCCAGTTGCAATGCCGGCGGAACAGGGTGTAAATGATTTGCCGCAGATGATGAAGTCGTGCTTCTTCAGGGGTAATTGGCGGTGCCGCCCGACAACTCCTGCGGCCGTGCCACGCAAGGCGTCGCCTGGTCATTGTCATGATGCAGAACAACGCTGCGCTGTATGGAAAAAGAACTTCTTACATGTTCCAGAACATTGCGCGATATGCCTTCGACCAGCAGTAGGAGAAGAACACATTGTCCAGGGTGTAGCTGAAGACCACCATGTTGCGCTTCTTGTCGCGGGAACCGACGTGCCCGTCAACATACGCGACATTTATATCTTTGTTTGTGTTATGACGGAAAGCATTGACGAAGGTCTGGTCCAGCTTCTGCTGATTGTCCTGGTTGATGTATCCCCAGGTGGCGTCCGCGATGCTTGCGGTCTTCACCGGGTATCTCACCTGCGAAAGGAGTTTGTACCGATAGCCAACTCCCCAGGTGGCGGCATTGATGTGTTCGTTGTACAGTGAATGGACCGCACGGTTCGTGCCATAGTCGAAGGTCTGGACAACGCTGGCGTTGAACTCGGTGTAGGTGACGCCTGAGACATCTACGCTGAATGAGCCGCGTTCGGGGCATTTGAACGAGGGCATTTTCTTCAGATTGCCGGACGCATATGCTGTCTCCAGCAGGATATGTGCCCAGGTCTTCGAGCCGACGGTGCTAGGCATGCACATGTCGTCGGTATCGAGTTCATACATGATGGAAATCAGTCCCAGCTGCTTCAGGTTGTTGATGCAGGCGGTCTGACGCGCCTTGGCGCGAGCCTTGCTCAGCGCGGGCAGCAGCATCGAGGCCAGGATGGCGATGATCGCGATCACGACGAGCAGCTCAATGAGGGTGAAGGATTTCTTTTTCATTGGTTTCTCCAAAGGGTGCGAATGAATTGACTAATGAATTAAAATTGAAAGTGTTTGTAGTAAAACTCAAGATTTTCGAGGGCAGTATCTGCGCCGAGTCTAGGCAGTTTCCAGTGAAGGTGGACAGGACGGAAACGAGGCATTTCCCGAAGTTTTCGTTTTCACATCCAATCACGGCCAAGTTTTTATGCCGTCGGCTATCTCGTTGGCGATTTTCTTGAAGTCACTTGGTTTTTTGAGGGCTTGTATTTCGAGGCCTTGATCAACTTGGCTAACCAAGTTTCAATGAAATTATAGTACTTATTTTGATTTTTATCAAGCAAATTGTTAAAAAAAGGCAAAATAAATGTGAGAAAAGAACAAAAAATGTGAAAAAGGCAGTATTTTAAAACATATGCAATATGCATGCGAAAGAACCCGCAGTCGTGCTGTCCCGTCTGCCGACTGACCAATTTTAGAGCGAATGAGTTGGAAAGAATTGTTTCGTGAGAGATTCGACTGCTGGCAAGGTGAGGTTCCTGGGAGCTGGTTGGTAGAACGCAACAGCGACCTGACTGCCAGTGGGATACGTCGTGGCTTAGGGTGTTTTGAGCTGCTTTCGGCGGGCAACAAGTTCGTCCCCGTCATCCCCGCTCTCCACGACGTCCGTATTGACTTGAAAGTATCCATAAACTATTCCCTGGAGAAGAGCTTTGGTTTTCTTCTCGGTTTTTGCTATGATTTGCGTCGTCGGTGCGGAGCTGGGATTCAAATCCGCTGTTCGGAAGAATCGGGTTTGCTGACCATTGCGCACGGCCGGCTGGCCGAAAATCGTTTTCATCCGCTTGTCACACAAGAGTTTCCGAGCCTGGATGCAAAGCTGCTGGACCGTCCATTCCCGATTCGTCTGGAGGTCACAGGTCCCCTGGCACGGGTTTCCGTGGCAGGTGTCACCGCAGATTTTTCGGTTTCTCCGGATGATGTCGGAAGGATTGCGCTGGCTCGGGAGCATTTTTTCGACGTAATGAAAATCCTCTCGTTCCGTATTCGGGCGGCCGAACGCCTTGTCCCCGTCCGGCGTACCTCGTTTACCGTGCCGATTGCCGCTGGGGCGACCATGTATCCGCTCTTCTGCGATGTTTCACTGCTGGATTTTGGCGACTGTATGGAGGCTCGGCTTGCGTTCCGTGGCGGGGTGGCCGAGACGGAACCGGGGGAGGGGGACTATCACGTGGCCCGCGCGGACCTGTTCAATCGTCCCTTCCTGAAGGTCATCACGGCGAAAGCAACCGAGGAGTTCGTGTTATACGACGCGGAGTTCGTCAATGTGGTCAAGCACTTGGTTCCCGCATATTTCTACGGGGTTCTCCACCAGCGTGTCCCCTGGCCGATGCGGCGCTCCGTTCGTTTCATGAAGCCGTGCGGCGCCTTTGATTTGGCAGTGGGTTTCGAGTCCTTCTGCCAGTCCACGATGCGGAGTTATGCCCAGGCTCCGGCTGAGACGCAGTTCAGTCTGAAAGGCGCGGTCATCCATTCGGGCATCGGCATTTCCAGCGGGAAGATTGTGGTCAGTTTCCTGTCGAACCCGGAAAAGCAATTCGCCTCGTTCCTGCCGCAAAGCGATCCGCGTCTGCCTCAGGCGCGGGCATTTTTGGCCGCGAACCACTTCTTCCTGGAAGGGGAGTGCGTGAATTTCCGTATCATTCTCCACGGGAAGTCGCTTCCGCTGGCCTTTGAGGTGCGACTGGAGGACGCCTTCCTGCGCCCCTTGCGCAATCTCGGCTTCCGGCAGGAGACGCAGGACGGCAGTCTCGGCGCGCTCTCTGCGGAAAAGACCGTGCTGGCCATCGAGGCACTTCGCAGGCTGAAGCCGGGCCTTTATCACCTCCGGGTGCGCGGTGCCGACCCCACGGCCGCTCCGCTGGAGGACTATTGCGCCTTCGAGGTCATGGACAGGGCGGCCGGAAGCCTTCCACCGCCCATCCTTTCGGGGTTGCCGTATCTCTACAACTCCCGCACGGAGACGCGCGGGCTGCTCACCGATGGGTTCGAGGTCTGGCAGGGGGCGAGCCAGGACGAGCCGCATTACCTCGCATGCGCCAACTACCTGCCTGCGGCGGCGCGGCGATTCCAGATTGGCCCCACCGTGCATGCATACGGTCGCGAGTACTTCTGCTGGCTGGGCACCCGTTGTCTGGACAAGCATCTGGTGAAGGACAACCTCGATCTTCTCCCGCAGGCCGATTATGTCAACTGCTTCGAAGAACTGGAGCAACGGAACTTGACTTGGCGTTTAGCCTATACGGGCGAGACTCTAAAGGCCTTCATCCGGTTTGCCCGGAAGAGCCGCGACCCCGGCTACGACATTCCTGCCCTGGAGGCACTGCTCAAGAAGGGCGAGCCCCTTGATGCCGACACTTTCGCCTATATGGTGGAGCATCATTGGGAACAGTGGCTGGATGCTGCCAACGCGGCGCAGAATCAGCGTGCGGCGAAATTGCTTTCCACGATTCGTCGGCGTAATCCGCGCATCCAATACGCCTTGTATGGCCCCGCCCACATCTATGCGGGACACTACAAGGGTCCCGAGTTCATCCGGATGCTCCAACTGGAAAACGAGATGTTGACGCCAGGCATGATTGGTTTCATGCAATTCGAGGACTATCCCTTCGCCTGCGACTACGGTCTGGAGCGCGGCGTCTATTTCCTGACCGCTTGCCTGCTTGTCGCCCCTGCGGCGCGCATCTATCCCGAAATCTACACGCAGGGCAGCATCCAGGGCTGTCCCGACGGCGCGGTGCACTATGCGCATCCGCCTTTCGGTCAACGCAACAGCAACGTCCCCGTCCGCATGACGCGGCAAGTCTATGAATATGCGTTGGGTACTGCCTTCTACTCCAACGGAGCCGTGCGCTACTGGGGCCATTGCGGGTTCCAGGCCTGCGGCTTCACTCGTCCGTGGTTTGAGGCGCTGCTGGAAGGCTGGCGTGTCGTGCAAGAGTATCCGCCATCGAAGCCCCTCAGGAGCCCTGTCTTCTTCAGCAGCCACGCCTCCCGTCGTGCCCACGAGTCATACATCGCGGAATCGCCCTATCCGACCATCCCCGATGTGCGCAATACCGCTGCCGAGGTGGTTCCATACGCATACGAAAAGTGGCGGCGATGCGGCGGAACCGCAGGCGCACTTGCATGGCTGGAGGAAGCGGGGCGGCTCGCTCTCGGAGATGTCGATTTCCTCGTGCTGCCGCCGCTTGCCGGCGTGTCGGAGAAATGCCTTGATGCCATTCGGCGCCTGCACCGGAAGGGCGTAAGCCTCCTGGCCTTCGAGGACGTCGATGGGCTGGAAGATCTCTTCGGAGTCCGCGATGCTGGAAGAGATTCCAGTGTCCTGACGGTGAGCGCAGTCGGCGATTTCATGGCGGACTTTGACGGCGAACGTCTGGAGCATTGTACGGAACCGCGTTGCCGAGGACATTATACGGCAGACGGTTGCACGGTCCTTCTGGAAGGGATGACCAGCAAGGGGACCATGCCTGTACTGACTCTCAAGCGGAACGAATCGGCCCAGGCGGCGCTCTTCACCGTTCCACCGCAGCTGGTTCGGGCTGACGAGCTTCATGAGCGCCTTGGGTACGGGCGGGAAAGCATCAGCCGCTTCGTCGATGGCGCGGTACAGGCGGTCATGGGAATGCTCGCACGTCCGTTCGTCAGCGTGAGTGACGGGCGACTGATTGCCTACCGCTCCACCAACGGGGCCGATGTCATCATCGTGGAGAATCCGGACAAGTCGCAAGTGAAAGTGGTGGATGTGACCATCCGGAAAGAGTTCGACAACCAGCCAGAGATCTTTCCTTGCGGACGGGGTTTTGTCGTGCTTGGCAAGGACGAGGGGATCACCCGTCTGCGCGTGCGGCTTCCAAAGGAAGAGTGCGCGGTCATCGTCATTCAATGATTGTTTTCAGGACAGAAAAAATGGAAGTTAAGTGGTATGGCATTAACGCCTTGGAGTTCCGTGCTCCAGGGGTCTCCTTCATGAT
>JAFXSU010000330.1 GCA_017525435.1 Victivallales bacterium | reverse complement strand
TCACGATGGGCCGTCTGCCTGGCTTCAACTACAAAATGCCGTATTTCTACATGGTCACAATCAAGCGCCGCCCTGGCCTCGCGGATTTCAGCATCCTGCGAGATGCCGCGATTCAGCCTAACGCCATCACCACCGCATTCCAATATACAATCGATAATTTCCACACGAAATGGCGCTACCTTGAACAAATTCACTATTATACTTAAGCCATATTCCCCGTGATGGCACTTAACTAAGCTGGTTTTTCAAGCTGCAGGGGCACGGGGGCGGCAACTCCCGTAGAATTTGTAGAGGTGCAACCAGATACCTTCTTGTGTAAAAAAGCAATTGCCTCAGACATAACGCACCTTCATCAGACCGGAGAGCTTGCGCATTGCCTGTTGTTGGTTGGCCAGGGTGTTGGTAACTCGCAATTCACAGCAATCACCTTTTACAAAGGAACTTAAATCGAATTCGTAGGGTGCCCAGATGCGTTTGGCGATGCTCTCGCCATTGCGCAGCAGTTCCACGACATCCTCCGTCTCGACCATCAGACGCCGCACCCCTGTCGGAATATCCATGCGATAGGTGACGCTTCCCGAATAGAAGGGCGCGCCCTGTTCCGTCCACGATGCGGGGCATAATTCCGTGCGACGAGGCGACAAGATGATTGACGCCTTTGCAGGAACAAACATCTCCATGCAATAGATTTCGGAGTATTTCCGTGCAAAGTCCTCTTCCGTGGTGATTTCTGCATCGAAATCGCCCGCCAGAAAGACATGAGTGTGGGAATCGGGTTCGCGATTTAGCGCAAAGGCATGGTGCCCAGAAGAATTGGGGGCATCGTAGGCCAGATATTCATCATCAAACAACCGCATCGGCTGTGGTTCCCCAGGGGCAACTCCATCTAAAGAAACTATATGTAATTTATTTGGAACAAGTAATTTAACTGATTTTATATTGGAATAATTCGTCCATTCCCGCACATTCCACATCGGGATTCGATTCTCATGTTCCCAGGTCACGGGGAATGGTCCCTCCAGCGCCATTCCCTTCGCAGACGCACCCGAACGGTAGTTCTCAAATGGTCCGCTCAGGATGGCGACTTCGCCAGGCACAAGTACAACCGGCCATTCGCGGCCATTCCAGTGAATGACGCCGGACAATTCGTCTGCGCCCCAGATGTTTCCCGCCAGCAACGATCGCGTGCAATCCGGCAGAAGTCGTTCCAGGAAAAGGAGTTCTCCAGCGTTATAGGAGGCCACAGGCGACGGGAGAACGCCTGGTTGGGCGGCATCTTCAATGACCGGCAGCCCCGCCGGAACTGCATCCTCAACGAACACGAACTGCACGCCAGTGCGGAAGAGTCGGTCGCAGAGGGCAAAGAAGGGCTCCGGGTCGTAGTGGTTTCCCCAAAGCTTCCGAGTGGGCAGACGCACGGCGACCTGCGGAGAAGCGACGCCGATGCTGGCGGCGGCGCATAGCTTTGCAAGCCATTCGTTGAAATCGGGATTGGCGGCCTGGAAGATGCCGTGGAGGAATTCTGGCGGCGCGAAGTCCTTGACATCACTGAAGAAGCGGTGATGTACCGCATGGGGAATCAGGAAGTTGATGCCGCAGAGGATTTGCCAGGCCGCAATTTTACGCAATGTGGTTGGCGAAGCCTCGTGGTTGGTGGCCGCGAAGAGTTCACAGAGTGCGCGCTCCTTTTGTCCCACGAAGGCCGCAGAGAATGCCAGTTTCGCCCGCAGGTCATATTTGGTACAAGGGAAATTAGGGGGAGTCCAACGCGAAAGGTCGCGGCTGCCCCAGGAGACATTCGGCACGAAATAGCGCTTGCAATGGCGTGTCCCGCCGTCCTGCACAGTCAATTCACGGTCGATACCGGGCAGGTCGTAGTGCGTCCCTCCGTCCAGTGCAGTCAGTTCATGATCGGTTCCAGGCAGATCGGAGTGGGCCAGCAGTGCGAAAGGCAGTCCCTCAGTGAAGGCCGAAGATCGCAGGCAGTTTGCCCAGGCATGCGGACCGGTGTCGGAGGTATGGAAGGTATATTTCAGTCCGTGCGCATGGCACCACTCTGCATTGCGCGCAAACCACTGCTGATAGAGGAAACCGGCATGTTCCCAATAGTCGAGAACGGCGGGCGTGTCCATCAAGGCAAGCACCTCTTCCAGGCAAGGTTCGACATCATAGCCCTTGCGTTCCAAGAAGGTTGTGGCAAAATTCGTGCTCCAGGGGAAGTAGCGTTCGCCCGGCATCAGACAGAATGTGGGGGCGGTGAAGCGCCTGTTGTCGGCGTCCGAGAAGAATCCCGCCACGGGATTTCCGAAGAACTCGCCCAGCCGTCGTGCATATTCCTCATAGACCATCTTCTGGAAGAGTTCCGAGGACAACGGCTCCTCGAAAGCCGGTGCGCCCCATTCGCAGACGACAGGCACAATACGCCCGTCCGCCAGCCGTGTGAGGCGCTGCTGGCGCAGTTCCGGGTGGGTGCTGGAGATGCGGAAGCCGGGGTCGCCAGGCGGATAGTCGAAGCCGTCGTTGAGCCAGACCTCCATCTTCCGTGTCCGCGCCTCCAGGAGAAATCGCCGAGTAACCTCAAACCACCATTCGGAAAGATACTCCTTCGCATTGAAACCAGTCGGCGGTTTGTTGAACAGCACCATCCCCCCGAACCCAGCCGCCTGAATCCGGTCTAGCGCACGGGAGATTTTTTCAGGGGAATACGCCTCCTCGTCGGTGGTGTTCAGAAAGTAGAATGGAATTGGCTTGAACATCGCGGCTTCTCCTTGACAGTGATTGCACGCCGGACGGCGGTCAGAGATGTTCATCGGATCCTCTTGGGCGGCTTGGCGGAATGTCAAGGATGACCTCGGCCATCACGGGAAAATGATCGGAGGGATATTCGTCGCCGTCATGGTCGCTGATGGTGATATGCCTCAGAACCCGGATTCCCCCTTGAAAAAAAATGAAGTCGATTTCGTTCTTGCCTGGATTGTCCGGATTGTAGCGATAGGCGTGGAAGGTTTGCACTGGCCCCTCATGCGGACTCTCGCTGGCTGATTTGGAATCCCGCAGTTTCACAAGGATGGCTTGGACGGCGGGTGAATCCGCACGGCAGTTCAGGTCGCCCGTCAAAAAACAGGGAAGCCCCTGCCCCAACACCTCGATTTGCGATAAAATGAGTTCCGCCCCCTTCTGACGCGCCTCCTCGCTGATATGATCCAAATGGGTATTGAAATGCAGGAAAATCTGCCCCGTGAGACGGTCTCGCAGACGCACCCATGTGCAAATGCGACGACAGGCGGTATTCCAAGAGCGCGAACCGACGACATCTGGCGTCTCGGAGAGCCAGAAGGTGCCGTTCTCCAGACAATCAAAGCGCTCCGTCCGATAGAAGATGCAACACTGTTCGCCGCCTTGATCCGGTTCGCGACCGACACCAACCGCCTCGTACGGAGTGTCAGGGGACAGCAGGGCGGCTTTTTGTTTTGGCGTGAGTTCCTGCACGCCAATGACATCCAACCGATACTTCTCCAGCAGCGTTCGAATGCGGGGTACCCTCGCCTTCCAGTCGTTGGGCGACTTGTCCACGGGCACGCGCACATTGAAGGTCGCTATGCGAAACGGCACCGCCTCCTGCGCAAACAACGTGAAGGCGGCTATTGCGGACAGAAAGATGGTCCTGTGTAGGCTCAACGGAGGAAAACCGCTTTGCAGTTACTTCTTCAGCTGGGCAGAGACCTCCTTGAAGGCGTCAAGCATCTGGTCGGCGTAGATGGTGTCCAAGAGTGGCGGATCGAAGTTGAGGATGGCCTCATACTCCTGGCTGGAGTCATTGATGAGCTTCAAGAGCCCGCTGGCGGTCTTGACGGTGCGGTAGGTGTTCTGGGCAACCGCGATCTTGCCCTTGAGACGATCCAGCGACTCCTTGAGGTCCTGTTGCTTGCGCACGAGAATCTCGTGGTACGCCTTCGAGACTTCGATGGTGTTCTGGCTGATGCGCAGGTTCGCCTCCAGGTGCGAAGCCTCATCGGCGTGCGTTTTCAAGAGTTCTCGCGTATCGCGCGTGTTCTGCTCGGCGTCCTTCTGGATTTCCGCAAGTTTCGGCAGGAACTTCTTCTCAATGTTCTCCAGCCCAACCTGATGTGCTTGCTCCCATCCCTTCAAGATGACTAGGTACAGCCCGACATAGTGCTCGACCTGGGCTGCATTCCCACCGCCGTCCTCCATCTGCTTCCGGATTGCATACTGCACTTGCTTGAGCAACGTGGCGGTATTCAAAAGCTGGAAGACATCTTCGCCCTCGGCGGAGACCAGCAGGTAGTCCAGGTACTTGCGGTCGATGATCTTGCCGTACCGGTTGAGATCGTTGAGCAGCACGCCGGTCTGGGCGTTGATACGAGCGTTGATCTGCATATCCCGCTCGTCAATTTCCGTCAGGCGCTTGTCGCATTTGGCGCGAGTCATGGCAAAGGGGTTCTTGGAGGAGTCTGGGTAGCCCCAACGATTCGCCTTGAGCTCGTTCGCCTCGTCCGAGAGCTTCGTCTGCTCCGCCTGGAGCGCACGGATTTCATCGTAGGCCTTCAAACCGATGTCGGAGGCCACGACCTCAAAGGCGTCGCGAAGAAGCCCCTTGCTGCGGCGGTGGAAGAGCGACTTGTCCTCGCCACCCAATACATCCTTGTACTCGTCGGCGACCTTTCCAAGATCCAGCCATGCTTTGCGGAAAGACGCTGACTCCACATCCTGCGCAAGTTTCTCCTCCTGCGAGAGGTGTTTGGGATTGACAATGGGTTTGGCTGCCTCCGTGGTGTCGGCAGTCATCAGCACGGTGAGGTCCTGGCAGCTGGCGGAGAGCAGCAGTGCGCTCGCCAATGCGAGGGCTTTTTTGACAAAAGAATTCACAGTCATTTTAATCAATTATTTAACTTGTTTATTACAAAATAATTACTTTAAATTTATTGCAAGCGTTGTTGGCGTCTGGGATCAAAAGAGTTTCGAACTCCTTCGCCGATGAAGACACCAAGGAGCATCACGATGAAGAGCGCGATGGAGGGGTAGAGGACCAGCCACCATGCCCATCTCTGCGCCTGCGCTTGGGAGAGCAGTTCTCCAAGACTTGGAGTTGGGGCGGGCAGACCGAAGCCGAGGTAGTCGAGCGCAGCGAGGGATCCGATGGCACCGACGAGGGAGAATGGGAAGAAGGTGATTAATGGCACAAGGGCATTGGGAAGAATGTGCCGCAGGGCGATACGCCAGCCGGAGAGCCCAAGGCATTTGGCGGCCTCGACGTATGGGAGGTTCCTCAGTCGCAATGTCTCCGCACGCATGTAGTAGGAGATTCCAATCCAGTTGAAGAGCGCATAGCAGACCAACAGCAGCAGGAATCCCGCGCCGTAGATGGAACCCATCAGGATCATCACGTAGAGGAAAGGCAATGCACTCCAGATTTCGATGAAGCGTTGTCCGAGAATGTCCGTCCAGCCCCCGAGATAGCCTTGGAGCATTCCGGCAAGAGTCCCGCCCGCCAGACTGCATATTACCAGTATCATCCCGAAATTCAAGGCGATACGAAGCCCGTAGAAAATGCGCGCGAAGACATCGCGACCTGCGTCGTCGATACCCAGCCAATGCCCCTGGACGGGGCGGAAAGGGAAACGGGCGGCCTCCATCTCGGCCACCAAACGGTAGGTACGCCTGCCCAACGGAATTTCCTCGACAGGGAACTCCTCGCCACGTCGCACCTTTTCGCGTGCAGAGGCGATTTTCGAGCGCACGTCATCAGACAGTTCCTGGAATGCCTTGACATTCCGCCGCGGGAGTTCCGCGCCTCGGTCGAACTCCCAACGCAAATCCCCTGTGTGCGTCTGCTCGGAGAATTCCTCGAAGATCCTCGCTCTGAGCGTCTTGCGCCCGCCGAACCGGGCGCTTGCCGATGCGAAGCGCAATTCCACGGCAGGCCAGCCGCTCTTGGGTTGCGGTCGCAAATGGATGGAGAGGCTCTCGGCGGCTTCGCCCTTCCAGCGGGATGCCAGTTGCGCATCAAAGTCCTCCGGCAAAACCCAACAATCGGTAAGATTCGCCGGAATTTCCAGATTTTCTGGACTTTCTAGAGCGAGGATTTCAAAGCCGGTAGCCTGCTGAATCGTGCCGTCCTGTGCAAAAGTCACTCCCGCCACGCGGGGCTGGAGATTCAGCCGGATACGCTCCCGCAAGTATGGCGACAACTCGTCTGGCGAGGCAATTCGGTAGGGGTCGCCGCGTACCGGTGCCCACAGCACCCATGCATCTTTCAGCACGCCTTGGCGTTCCAGACTCAGGTAGTCCGCACGGGTCTGGAGACCGCTACCCGTGAAGGCGTCATCAGGATAGAAGCAGAAAGCGGGGAAATACCACCGCCCCGCAAATCGCATCGCCAGCGGACGCGAATTGCAGACCAACTCCGCACCCAAGGTCAAGATGTACAGCGCCACAAACAGACAAAACGACCACCATGCCCGACGAAGCCGCCGGAAACGCTGGAGTCTTTTTTTGGTAATGGGGCTGAACATTTATACTGAGGAATGAGGAATGAGGAATGAGGAATGAGAGGACCTTGGTTCTCTGCCATTTAAAGATAGAGCAATCAGGTCAAGCGTTTTGGCATCTTTCCTGAATTGTCCAGACCATGACGGAGGGTGAATTTGCGGCCGGCGACTTCGCCCGCCGCACGGGCAGTGGCGTCCGTGACGGAAAGTCGGCTTCCGCTGGAACGCAACCGCGGGTAGATCCATCGGCGGTATTCCTCCAGACGGCTGCGGTCCGACTGAACGAGCGCACGCATTTCCGGACGCTGGTTCTGCTCGCGCATCGCATTCTGGAAGCCCGTGAGCACGCCAATCTTAAAGGAAAGCAGACTGCGCTTGGAGGTCAAAACACGGCCGAGGACATTCGTCGGAAGTTCATAGACCGCGTGTTCCATGTAGGACGTCAGGCAATCATGGACATACGAGGCAATTTTGAGGTCCTTGCGCGTGCCGGAGAGCATCAGCTGCTTGAGGTTCTGACCGGGGTGTTCCAGGTCCGGCTGGTGATCCCACACCACAATCACATGGAAGAACTCCTGGAGGATGTTGCCAATCAGACAACCATCCAGACTGATGCGTCGCATCGCCGGTCCCACGCCGATGGTGTACATCGCCTCGGCGGAAATGCGCTCCTGCGCCTCTGCGGTAGCCAGTTCCTCTGCGTACTTCGCCTGGAGTTCGCGCGCCTTCAGCAGTGCCGCCTCGGCTTCGGCCTGGTTCGCGCTCGTCGAAAGCGAAAGCAACTTCCGCACCTTGACCACCAGCCGCGCGGCGGAAGTATCCGCGCCTTCCGCCCCTGGATCCGCGTCCTCTGCGAAGACGCTTTGGTCGAGCGTGGGGTAATCCCCTGAAGCCTGCGGACGGGCACCAAGCCATTGGCAGACCTGCTGGAAACGCGGCCCATGCGGTGGCTCCACGACATCATGGAAACAGGTCTCGCAGACTTGGTGGGCGGTCTCGTGGCGCAACACGTCCACAACTGCATACCACGGGTGATGCGTGACAAGACTGGCCCGCAACTCGATGCACTGCATCGTGCCGCCCCGCCACTGCCCCCAGCAGCCCAGGTCGGGATTCAAGGCAAAGACCGGCTGGCGCAACTGCATCGCAAGTTCCGGCCGCAGCCGCTCCACCGCGCGCTTCCATTCGGCAGCCAGCGCAGTGCTCAACAATCCCTGACAATCAACATTACTCATGCGAGAGGCTTTTTTCCAAAACAAACCGTCATTATGAATAAAATAACCTATCCCAAGCCACTCGGCGGTGAAATGACCTCCAAATTCGTTTCTATACATTATATTTAGGAAAATCTTTTTTCCCCATCCGTAACTGAAATCTCAACCCAATTGGAGAACATCATGGAACTCAAAGATAGCCAGACCGCGAAAAACCTCGCCTTCGCCTTCGCCGGCGAATCACAGGCCCGTAACAAGTACACCTACTTCGCCAGCGTCGCCAAGAAGGAAGGCTACGAGCAAATTGCCGCCATCTTCCTGGAAACCGCCGAAAACGAGAAGGAACACGCCAAGCTCTGGTTCAAGCACCTCGAAGGCATCGGCGACACCGTCGCCAACCTGAAGGCCGCCGCCGCCGGCGAGAACGAAGAGTGGACCGAGATGTACAAGGGCTTCGCCGAAACCGCACGTCAGGAGGGCTTCGATGCCATCGCACGCCAGTTCGAGGGTGTCGCCGCCATCGAGAAGCACCACGAGGAGCGTTACCGCGCACTGCTCAAGACCATCGACGAAGGCTCCACCTACATCAAGGTCGGAAAGGTCATGTGGATCTGCCGCAACTGCGGTGCCATCATCACCAGCGAGAAGGCCCCGGAGCTCTGCCCCGTCTGCAAGCACCCCAAGGCATACTTCCAGCTCTTCCAGGGCGACAACTACTAATCTGAAGGTGAGAGGGAAGAGGTGAAAGG
>JAFXSU010000329.1 GCA_017525435.1 Victivallales bacterium | reverse complement strand
TGCTGGTGCCCCGCCAGCACGCGCAAGCCTTAAGCTTTAAGCTTTAAGCCAAAGTTCAACTAGGTGCCTTCTTAGGGAATAAAGCGAAGGAATTTAAGACACACCACTCTAGGAGAAAATAGCGATGTTTTATAACATTCTTGTTTATACAGAAGCTGTAATCGTTGCCGTTCCGATATTGCTCTGGTTGGCATTCCGTGCATTGTGCAAGGGTGGATGGAAGATTCTGTGTTTCATCTGCCAGTGGCAATATCGAGAACTAATACGCCTGTGCGAAAATGGTTCAGCCGATGACCTTCAGGCATACCTGGACGCTCACCAAGGGGCGCGGAAATATGTCATCTATCTCCAAGAAGGAAAAAGTACTTCCGCTATTCTATCGTTCTTTCAACTGCCATCTCCGCTGGCCGTGGCTGTGAATGCGAATAACCTGGAGGTCATTCCCGTCTTGCTGGTCAATGGTGCCTCGCCGACAATCCGCAATCTCTCTGACGAGCGGACTCCGGCGGAGGAAGCCATTGGCGATCCCGAAAAGATGCGAGCTCTCTGCGGAGGAAAGACTTGGTGGCTGGATACTTCAGACACGAATAAAAAGATGCTGGATCACGCCATCGATACACACAATGCTCGGGGCATCATCTGGAATGTCCTTCGGGGAGCACGGCTGACAAGCCACGAACAACTTTATGACCGCAGTTTTCTGCATCTGCCAAGTGTGATGAAGAAATTCGTCTGTCAGTTTGGCATCACGCATGAACAACAGAGCGAGTTCTATGAATTATTGATACAACTTACTAAACGACAAGTAGATAATATTATAAAATCTGAAATCAGGCCACCATTCGGTTATCGCGGGGTTTTGCCTCCATTGCAGAAGGGGTTTGCCGAAATGATGGAATGTTTGAAAAATGCGCTGGAGCCATACCCCGCAGTTGACAACGGGGAAATATCGAATTTGTTGTTTTCCAGCGTCTTGATGAGTCGTTCACAAATGCAGAAGCTGCTGGATAGCCTGTTCACTCAGGAACGTCAGTTTGCATTGCTGCGGCATTTTCTGGACACCCCAGTTTCGCCTGAAAACCGCGAGATGACCGAGGAGATTGTAGATTGCCTGCTGTGTTCACTCTTGGAATAGGCGAAAAGTTAAGTCAGAATGGAAAAGTTGGTTGCCAAGAAAGCCCCGAAAGGATGGCAATCTAACTCATCCCTGAATCCGTGGGTGTATATCGTGGTGACAGGGGGCACTACATCACATATTCGCCGGCGAGGCGCCGACGCTACATCCTTATATGCAAATTCGCTCTTAGAAAACGAAAAAGGCCCGCACTGTCTTCATTTGCTGACCTGCTCAAGACAGCGGACCACGGCTCTTGCTTTCATTAGTGCTTTTTCCCTTAGGGGGTCAGGGGAAATGATTTCTGCCTTGCCTTCTGAGACAAGAATTAAGTTGATGACCTTGTATTCCTCGACTTCCTTCAGGGTGACTTCTGCACAGTCCGGATACTTGTAGTCCACGCTCTCTACCGGCAGCGACTCCAGTGCCTGGCGAAGTGCCATACCACTTGCCTTCAGTTTAATGCCCAAGCACATAGGGAAATCAAAAGTCCTTCCTTCGTTGACGGAGGAAATCTCCTCCAGGTCTGGCTCAAAGAGCTTTCCGCTGGGCTTGGCTTCCAAGATGCGGTGAAGTGCGAAGGTGAGAAAATCCTTGTGCATGGGATTGCGCTTGCCGGGAGTGATGGATTTTCCGCGAACATACCATGTGCCGTTGCAGAATGTCAGCACATGGGGTTCGATGGTGATTGTTTCCTTCTTCCCCCGCCTGATGGGAATGTAGGTGATCTCCACATTGTGCTGCTTGCGCCATTGCTAGAAGATGGTTTGGAAAACCTCGGGCTTGATTTTCACGGGAAGCCCTTGGATGACCAAGGCGTTCCATTGGACTTCGGCATCCTCCGTCGGCAGTGCGTGCTCGGCCCAAAGGCTGTCCACGCTGGCACGAATCTTGTCTCGCAGTTTTGATGCCGGCAGGATTCGTTCGGCGAACTGCGCACCGAGAATGGCCGCTTCCATTTCATCTTCCCCCAGAAACGAGGCATAGCCGTTCCAGTTGTTGTTCATGAGATAGAAGCCGTTGTGTTCTTTATGGTCATATTCGATCCTGGCTCCCAAGGACTTCAGATATTCGACATCGCGGTACAGCGTCTGGCGTGTGAATGAATACGCACCGCAATTTTCGTCTTCCAGCTGTTTCTTCAATGATTTGTAGTTTGGATAGACGTTCTGCTTGAGCATTCGAATGAAGATACGGATGCGTTCCGTTCGCTTCTTGGACTCTGAGGCACTGTGGGGCATGATTCCTTGTCTCCTCGATCGGGAAAATCAATGTCCTGAATCCGTGAATTGGGGGTGGATGTACTGCCGACGCCCTCGCCGACAGAAATTGCGTTGTGCTGGCGCCTCGCCAGCAAAGAGTAAAATTCACGGATTCAGGAATGTAATAAAATGTCCATTGATAAAGATAAGTGATTTATGGCAAATTTCAATACTGCAACGTAAAAAAGGGATTTATATCGTTAACTTGCCGTGAAACTTCCCCTCGTGGGAAAATTCTCATTGACCATGATTGCTGTTAGGGATCATGGCGGAAAGTTAACGGTATAAATCCCATAAAAATAAGGCATTAGACCTTATTTTTTTTCAGTCATTGAAGCCGATGCCGTGCTTCTCCTCGCCAAGCCCCTTGTAGGAGCCGTAAGAGTCTCGGGACTGCGCCTCCAGGCGGAGTGCGTCGATGATTTCCATCGCGGTCAGATCGTCGTCATCCAGGTAGAAAAGCTGTTGGCGCACATTGCGGTAGTCGGATGGCGTCAGTCGCTCGATGGCATGGAGCGCGGTCTTGTCCGCCTCTGTGAGTTCGGGGGCGTTCAGCGGAGCAAAGTAGGTATGATAGAAGATCTCCTTTCCTGCATTGTCCAGGAAGTCGAAGTGGATGCGGAAGGTGAAGCGTCGGAGTGCGGCAGGATCCAGCTTCTGGATAAGGTTGGTGGAGACGGCGAAGATGCCATTAAAGTTCTCCATCTCCGTGAGAAGCGTATTGACCTGCGAGACCTCCCAGGAGCGCTGAGCATTGTCGCGGGATGTGAGCATGGAATCGCCCTCGTCGATGAAGAGCATCTCATTGTTCTTCTCGGCCTCGGCGAAAGCCGAAGCAAGCAGGTGCTCCGTTCCGCCGACATACATGGACAGCAATTCGGAGGCGTTCTTGATGTTCAGCTTCTTTCCAAGTTGCTTGGCAAGGTACTTGACGAACTCGGTCTTTCCGCTGCCCGGAACGCCGTGGAGCAGCAGATTCATACGCGGCTTGTCGCGCCCAGACTGACCAGGCTTGTCCTTTGCATCCAAGAAGTTCCGGCACACTTGGATGATGCGCTCTGGGCGGATGCCCGACTTGATGTTCAGACCTGCCAGCGAGTAGTCCTTGGCGGGTTCCAGACGCTCGTCGCTGGACTTGCGGATGCCAAGCAACGCGCAGTGCGCTTTCAGGAACTTCGCGACGCAGTCCTCAAAGGACTTGGCGGGATTGGCGGCCACAAGTGCGGCGGCATTCTTCACCGCCAGAGCGATGCCGCCCGCGTTGATCTTGTATTTCCGCGAGACCTCGTTGATGAACTCGGAAGGGAGTTTGCCCACGCAGTTGGCTTGTTTCAGGCAGTTTTCCCAGATGTGGACGCGTGTCTCAGGGAGAAGCTCGTCGAAGAGGACTGAATAGTCGAAGCGGCGGCGCGAGGATTTTGCGATGGCATCCTGTTGTGAGTTGCAGATCCAGATGACCGTGTGGCGGTTTTCATCAATGACGGTGTTGAGCTGTCCTTTGGTCTCCGCGCCATCGGTGCGGGAGAAGAACATGCCGAAGAAGCCGTTGGCTTGGTTTGCCTCAATCATGTCGTCGCATTCGTCCACGACCAGGATGCATTTTTCGGGGTCCAGCTGGCGTTGGGCCGCCGCAAGCGCGGCGTAGCGGAAACTGGCGGAATAGGAGCGCCGGCAGGATTCCTTGTCGTTCTGTGCAATGAAGTAGAGGTCCTTGCCCAACTGGGCTGCCAAGGATTGTGCGAAACTGGTCTTGCCGGCACCCGCCGCCCCATAGAGCAGAACGGAGACGCCGTTGTTTGCGGGCTTGCTCTGAATCATCTCGGCGATGACTTTTCCGTGTTCCTCGGCAATCTTGCCATGGTATTCCCAAGGGAGAGCCTCTTCGGTTGATTTGGTCCAGAAGCGTTCGGCGAGTGCTTTCTGGCTAGTTCCCGTAAGGAAGCTCATGAATGCTCCGCATACATCGCCATCCTCATCGATGATGTCGTATTTGTGGAGGTTCGCATTGTCGGCGAGATATCCGCCGACCTGGTATTCGTCCACGCCGGCGGCAACTGCCAACTTGCGAGCGTCGAAGGTGTTGCGATAGGTGCTTACGGCGAAGTCGCCCAGCTTCAAACGTTCGCTTTCCTGCAGGAAGAAAACCATGAGGATGTCGCGTTCGTGTTCGTCAAGTCCAAGATACTTTTGGAGTTCCTCAATGCGGGTTTGGAGGGCGCGTGGATGGAAATCCTTGGCCTGGATGATGGCATTGTATTCCTCCAGGCGTTTGTCCATGATTTCGGCCAGCATCTCCCAGATGGTTTTGCGGTTGCCAATCTCCTTGTAGAGTGCCTCAAGCAGTTCGGCGGAATCGCGAGTATGTCTGCGACGGCGATAGGAACACGAGTTTTCCTCGATGAACTCTTCTTGACTTGCCTTCGACGGAATCAGTTCATCCATCAGGTTCTGGAACTCGTCACCCTTGATGAAGGGGGCGGCGGACTCCCAGATGTCGTCATCACGGACATCCTGGGGACCGGCATGGTGGAAGATGCGGCTAAGAATCTGGCAGCGATTCATCGCTATATAATGGTCGATGTTTGGTCCAAACAGGCGCTCCCATTCCAGTTTCTCGCTGTTGTTTTTCTTGGTGGCTTTAGTCTTGGTGCTTGCTTTGACCATGTGTTTCTCCTTTTGTTTCTTTTTTCGATTTACGCTGGCCCTTGTTCCAGGTCGTTTGCCGATCATACGCTTGTGCCAGGGACTTTTCTTTCATTTCACACGAACTTTTTGTGTTTCTCAATGGCCCCGTCTTGCGAGAACCATTTTTGTGTTTCGCAGATAATACACATCGGGCATGGAAAATCTTTCATTTTCCTTTCAAATTTCTGCAAAGTGATTCGGTTTTCGTAGTTGAGCAACTGACATGGCACATCGTTGACACAAGGTTAGGGCTCAATGTTGGCTGGGTAAAAGACAACATTGCCTTGCTTCTGTCGTGCGTAAGGTACGAGGCACAGTTTTTACCGGGTGGCAGTGAACAGTTATGGGACAGATGTTTTTTGTCGGTAAAAAAAGGAAAAGCCAGCTTTTTATGCTAAATTAATAGTTTGTCGCTTGAACATGGGCGGTTATGCCGTTTATGAGGCGAAGACTTAGAAGTCTTAGGGCGACATTCGAAAATGACCTTCAGGCATCGCGGGAAATACAAACGATTTGCCTGATGACATACAACAATTACATCAACAAGGAAAATCCGATATGGAATTCAAGGAACTGCTCGCGGCATTCGCCGCGAAATACGGAGTCGATGGACTTGATGGCGCGGACGGTGCGGCGGCGCTAGATGTAGATGGCGTTAGCGTGGAGTTGCTGGACGATCCGCAGACGCAATGTGTGCTTGCCTGCGCCGAAATCGGGCTTCCGCCACCTGACGCGAATGGCATGTTCGGCACTATGATGCTGCAGGCCAACTTTATGTTGCGCGGCACGGAAGGCGCGACGCTTTGCCAGAATCCGGAAACGAATGCCTACGCCCTCGTGCGCCCGTTCCCCCTGGCGCTCACGGATGTCGAGTCGTTTGGCGCCGGCCTGGAATCGCTTGTCAACCAGACGGAGAATTGGCGCAAGGTGCTCGCCGGGGTCCGCATTGCCGAAGATGCGCAACCTGCCGTCTTGGAAACGGGCGACTCGCACCATGACATGCTTTCAAACGGGTTCTTCCATGTGTGACCTAAGCGCCATCTCGCGTGCAATAATATGTAATTTCAACCACATTAGGGACTAAATATGCCGACACAAGTCAACTCCAACTACAGCGCAAATTTCCAGAAGTTCGTGGATTTTGCGGATAAGGCGTATGCCACGAAAGACGAGGACACCGTCGTGCGTTTCACGGGGATGCCGAAGGGCGATTACAAGGGCTCGTTCGCGTCGTTCTTTCGCACGTCGGAAATGAAGACGGCGAACGACCAGGTCCGAGACCTCTTCCGCAAGGCGGTGGCGGAGATGTTCGGCGGCGAGAAGTTCATCCCGGACATCGTGCGCGACAATATGAAACTGGAGGATTTCGGCAAGGGCAAGCCCCTCACGGCGAGGCGCATCCAGCTCGTGAAGACCGCAATCGACCTGCTCGGCGGCGGTATGCTCCAGGACGCCGCGAGCGTCGCCAGGGCTAAGGCCATGGGCTACGTGTCCGCCGAATTGCCGAAGCTCGCGCGCGTCGCGAACATCTACCAGCAGGCGACGGGATGCACCACCGACGAGGCGGTTGACGCCGCGCTCGACCCGAACTCGAAGGCGCGTCGGCTCTTCGACTGCGGCGGACGCTTCACGCTCAACGCGGACAACTTCAAGAAGGGTCTCGCCATCATGGACAAGTTCGCAGGGTGGTATGGGAACCTGCAGGACGACCATGAGGCCGGGAAGCTCGACACGCCGACGAAGCTCAATTTCAACAGCGGCATCTGCAACCGCGATGCCGGAACGGCGGTGCTCAAGTTCCTGATGGAGGAAATCGCCGTCAACGCCAAGCTCCCGCTCGATGCGAAGAATGTCGAGGACCTGTTCGGCATGGCGAAGAACCCGGCGATGCGCTTCGTCGGGCGCAACTACACGATGTCGTTCGCGAACTCTCTGGCGCAGATCCCGCCGGAGAAACGCACCGTGCTCTACGCCGTGTTCGACGCCTTCGACAAGCTCCCCGCCAACGCCGAGCAGCGCGCCAAGCACGTGGAAATCACCCAGGGCTCGGTTCTCGCGGCGCGCGTGATGAAGCATTTCGACGCCGTTGCGGCGCTCCAGTCCGCCGGCAAGCTCGACCGAGCCCACCTCATTCCGATTCTCTATTCCGAACTCCAGCTCCCCGCCAACGCCGACAACAAGCAGATCAACGACGCGTTCGACGCGAAGCTGATGAGCGCGGAGAACCTTGATATCGTCATGCCTTTGCACACGCTCGCCATGCACTCCGGCGCTACGCTGGACGAAGCCGCGGCGGCCATCCGCTCCGGCAGGAATGTCGGGAACGCACCGGGGATTTCGTCGGCCGCCGGCCATCTCGAAGAATTGGACGGCACTGCGGCGGGCGGACGCGCGACGATGATCGGCGACCTCAACCGGCCCTCGACGCCGTCGCTGACCGGGAGCAAGACGCTCGCCATTCCGCATGAGAACGCGAAGTATGTATTCAACTTCCCGGACGGCGTGACGCTCGCCGCCAAGAAGGGCGCATCGGAGGCGGAAGACGTACGCGCCTCGAACAACGCCATCGCGGACAAGCTCAAGGACCTTTGCGGCGGGGTTCATGTGAACCAGCTCTCGAACGTCTATTTCGCCCTTTCGCAGAGCGGCATCGGCGGCAACATCAAGCGCGGCCTCGAGAAATATGGCATCAGCTCCGACGAGCACATGGCCATCACCTTCACGCTCTCCCGCAACGACGAGACGGGCGCCGTCACGATCAAGTATTCCGAGCCGGAGGGCTTGCCCATCCGGTTCAACTGGACCACGACCATCGACGTGGACGGAAACACCACCACCACGCCGATGCGCGTGGACCACGGCCAGTATGAGGCTAAGGCGATGACGTTCGTCGACCAGATCGCGAACCACGTGCCCGGCAAGGACAAGGCAGTCGCCGAGTCCGTCATCAAGGACATGCTCGCGCATTGCGGCGACGATTTCGAGCTCAAGGACATCGTCTCTCAGACAATCCGGGGACTCT
>JAFXSU010000328.1 GCA_017525435.1 Victivallales bacterium | reverse complement strand
GTTTGCAGTGCCCCTGGGGTATGGATTGGTGCAATGGCTGCCCATGGGCAGGGTGGTTCAGGCTATATCTCCGGCTGCCGCTCATTACTGGGAGACGGCAGCGACGATGCCCTGGGGGGCGCGAGTGGCTTCGCTTAGCCTGGCACCAGATGAGACATTGCGCCGATGCGGACTTTATCTAGGATGCCTGATCATCTTTTTGCTTCTGGGAAGCCTGGCACGGAATCGTCGGTATATGGTCGGGGTTTTGTGCGCAGTAATGGTTGCGGCGGTGGTCAATGCCGCACAGTTATATGTGCAAGTGTTTACGATGACGGAGCCGGGACGAGCCTTGACCGGTACTTTTCAAAACCGCAACCACTTTGGTTTTCTGATGACAATGGGGATTATGGCGGCCTCTGGTTTGTTGGCCATTGTGAGTTCCAAGAGTCAAGAACATCGGTTTGACCATCGTAACCGCTCTTTGGACTATGAACATCCACAGGCGTTGGTGTTCCTATTGACGTTTGGTCTTTTCTTCCTGATTGTCGCCCAGGCACTTTGCCTGTCGCGTGGTGCTTTCTTGACCTGTTTGGTCGGTCTAGTGTCTTTTTGGGTGATTTGGGCTCGGCATCAGAAGCACCATCACCATTCGCATGGCAATATCTTGACACGCCATCAACTGGCAGTACCGGCGCTTCTGTTGGTGGGCGCACTCTGTGTCGCATTGCCTTGGGTTCTGGAGGCACTTTCCGAACGTTATGCGGAACTGTTGACTAGCGAGGGAATTGACACCGAAGGTCGTCTTCGCGTTTGGACCATATCTCTGGGAGTGCTGCGGCAGTTTGGAGTTTTGGGAACCGGCATGGGGGGATTTGGCGTGGCGGTGCAGCCACTGGACAAGGGGATTTTCCCAATGTCGCAAATTGGCCATGCGCACAATGATGTTCTTGAACTTTGCTGTGAACTTGGTGTGCCAATCGCGATTCTCCTGCTTGCATTGGGAGTATGGATCTGGGTTCGATGCCTTCATGTCGTTCGTCGACAGCATGATATGACTTACCACTGGGCGGGTCTGGGGGCAGTGGTGGCTTTGGCTAGCTGCACTGCGCATGAATTGGTGGAGTTTAGTATGTTGGCATGGCCGAATGCATTCTGTTTTACTGCGCTTCTGGCGGTGGCAACCGCTTGCCGTGGCGTCCATCGTAGTAGATTGGTGAAGCAGGTTGCTTCTGCCACGGAGCAAATTCCACCGCCAGATATATCGGCGGCGGACGAGGCGGTCTTTGTGGATCCCGAAGAGGAAGACCACAAGATGCGCTCCGAGGCACGTCATCAGCATCATGAGAGCTTCCGCCGCAACCGCTGGCGCTTCCGTTTGGCGTATCTGGCTTTTGCCGTGGCTATTCTCCTGATTGCCGTGCCATTGCTGCTACGACGTCTGCGGGGCGGTCTGGAGGCAACTCGGCTGATATATGCCCAAGAAGCGATGCAGCGTGGCATTGACACTTTCTTCCTTGGGGGGACAGTATCGGAGTATCGCCGACTTGACTCGTTGGCCACCCAGGCGTTGCGGACTTGGAGTCCTGGCCGTTCCAAGTTGTTGGCCACACGGGCAGAAATCCGCAATAAAATGGCGCAATTGACCGCCGAGAGCGGAGAAGGCCTGCGTGATCGAACGGCTTCATCGGAGGTCAACGATTTGCGGCTGTCGGCTCTGGAGGATTTGAGCGAGGCGTGTCGTCGGGTGCCGGGTTCTGGCGACTATTCTTTCGACTATGCGCGCTCCTTTGAACAAGCGATGACCTCTGGTTTGATTGAGGCAACTTGGCCAGAGGTGCTTGCAGTTTATGAATGGGCGTTGAGTCGCCAGCCAGGTTTGGTGGTTAGAGTTCGCGAGGTGGCAAATGCATACAGACGAGCGTGGCATTGGGCGCTGAGGCAACAGCGTTTGGGGGATGCCGTTGCCTATCGACAGCGGGCAATTGATGGTTTTTTGCATAGCCTTGATTTGCAGGATTCCAATCAAGTGCTGATGTTCCTCCGAAACTTGCGTGTCCCGTTAGACCAGATTCTTATCCATATAACCCCAGGAGAGCCGCAACTGGATTTCTTCAACTCATTGCTGACATCTCAGGACTATGCTACTGCCGCACAGGTGCTGACTGGAATCTCCAGCGTCTCGCCGAATGCGGATGCCCTTTCTCCCGAGGAATGGCGCCTGAAGTTAAGTGAGGCGAAATGCCGCTTGGCGGAGCTGACGGGCAACCTGGAACATCAGGCGGGTTATTGGCAGGAATGCTGTGAGGCGGATGATGCGTTGCAGATGGTTCGATTGGAAGAGTATCAGCATCTTCGTAAAACCGGTGAGAATTGGCAGGCAAATGATCTGCTTCGGAAACTCAACGAGGGAGTGCTGCCCAATTGCCAGGTCGTTTTGGCACGAGCTCGTCAAATGCGTTCCTTGGGGCAACCGGATGAGGTGGTTTTGGCGTTGTTGCCGTTGACCTATAGCACAGATATTCTTGCACCAGAATTGCTTGTAGAGGCAAAGGATCTGCTGGCTGCAGTGGCGCCGGCCGTTTCTCGTAGCTCGCCTTTGGCCTCGCGAAAGGCGTTTCTGGAAGACGCTCTGGCTATCCGGTTTTACCTCAATTCTGCTGACGACACGAAGTCCCGTGAGGCATTGGCCGCATCGGTTCGTCGTTTGGAGGAACTGGATGCCACCCTGACATCCAGCGGTTCATCGCACTGGTTGCAGGAACATCTTATCGCCTATTATGCTGCTTTGGGGCAGGAGGCACTGGGCAATTGGGATCAGGCCGTGGCAGATTACCGGCTAAGTTTAAGGCGGTGCCCGAACTTCCTGTGGGGCGTTGGCCGGCTGGCGCAATTATGTCCTGGCGAGTTGTCCCAAGCCGAGCAACAATTGCTGAAATGGCAACGTCGTCTGAAGAACCCCATTGGTTTCCTGAGTCGCGGGCTGCAGTGGCTTGACTTGGATGTGACTCCGGCGGAAGTCACCGCTTTGCATGAATCCGTGCAATGCGTGTTTGCATTTCTTTGCACGGATGACTTTTATAGTTCCAAAGAATGGCGAGCGACATTCTGTGACCGTCAGGGCGTGGTCTTCCAGAAACGCCTTATGGTACATCAGGGCAGCAAGCTCCTGACGACGCAGGTTGGTGAATTGCTGTTGTTTTCTATTTCTGTTCAGCCTGGAATTGATACTGCAACGGGTAGCCATCGGAGCCTTCAAAACGGCGACTTGACGATTACCGTTGGACCTTGTGCCACTCGTGCGCTGACTCTGCAACTGAGGGATTGATATTTTGCCCCTTCCGTTGTGCATCCGTGGCCGTGGCCGTGCAGAACATCGAAGCTATCCTTTAAATAATTTGAAATCAGCCTACTGGCGTTCCCAGAGGTCTGAGGCGATTTCGTAGTGGTGTTCGTCCTCGAGATTGAAGAATGCGGCGGTGGTCATTGACGGGAGTTCGCAGGAGAGGTTCCCGTTCTGGAGGGTTGCGCGTTTGACCTGGAAGCGCCGATCGGTCCAGCATCCGGTGGCGCGGGTGAAGAGAAGATATCCGCCGATAATGGTTCGCCCTGCAGACTCGTATTCTGAGATGAGGGTGTTGCCTTCGCAATGCGGCTTGCCCGGACGGTGCAGGCGTTGCCCCGCAAGCACTGTGCGGGCGAATTCAGGACAGATTTCCTCTTGATCCGGCGTGAAATGGTCGTGTGGATAGTCTGGGCGTTCAACCATGTAGGCATGGTCGCCGATGGCATTGGCGGTCTTGAAGGCGGTGTCGATGGGGAAATGCACATCGTAGGTGCTGCCGAAGAGCAGGGTGGGCATCGGGATGTGCGAGACGAAGCTGGCGGGATCCCATAGGTCGCACCACCGGCAGAAGAGACCATATTCGCAACCGCCCTCCGGGAGGTATTTGCTTTCGCGTTCCCAAAAGCCTGTGCCATAGACAGGTATGGCGAAGCGGAAGCGGTGGTCGATGGCGGCGGTCCAGAGGGTGATGACTCCGCCCCAGGAGATGCCGCCCAGACCGATGCGCTCCGCGTCCACGCCTGGCTGGGCACGCAGGAACGAGTGGGCCAGGATGTTCGCGGCCACCGCATGGTAGGGCCACTGGTCCTCAAATGGTTCGTCCGTTTGGGAATAGCAAACAGGATCCCATCCGTCCGGTCCGCTGAACTCATGCTGCGGCCAGGCGGAGTTGTAGCGGGTGCAGAGCGACCAGGCGGGGACTTTGCCGCAGTTGTCCACGGCGATTGCCGCAAAACCGCGGCGATTCCAGAGTTGAACCCAGTCGGGAAGGGCAGTGCCACCGCCGCCGTGGATCAAGACGATTCCAGGGACGGGGTGCTCTGCGTCCGCACCCTCTGGCAGTTGCCAGAAACCGAAGATGCGCGTGGGTCTGCCGTGGTAGGCTGGACCTTCCAGAAAAAATTGGTTCACGCCAGGATAGGGGACGATGTTGGCGGGGTAGATTGTCGGAGGTGTTTGCCAGAGCGGGAAGGCGGATTGAAGCGATTTGATTGGCGAAAAATTATTCATAACTTATTTGTTTTAAAACTGTTATGTTGTTTATTTGCGAAAATCTTTTGTTTTGAGAAATGCGGGGCACCCACCACCCCCGCCTCCACCCACTTTTCGTATGCTACACGCGGAAAGCCATTTGTCAAATTGCCAAATGAAGTTTCCCGTGCAATCTTTCCTTTTCTATGATTTTTGGAAAGGCCGATGCGTGACTGCCATCGGCTGGAGGAATTGTGCTTGGGAAATCAAGGCTTCGGGGGGCGTGGTTGTTTGAGGCTATTGCGTTCCCAGAAGACACCATCATGGTAACCCTGGATGGTGGCATCATGCTCGGCCTCTTCCAGGCGTTTGAGCGCCCAGCAGCAGTATTCTTGGTTGATTTCAACGCCGGCAAAGCGGCGCCCAAGCTTTTGGGCGACGACGGCGGTGGTTCCACTGCCCAGGAACGGGTCAAAGACGAAATCGCCAGGGCGGGAACTGGCGAGGATGAGTTTCGCCAGGAGCTTTTCGGGCTTTTGGGTGGGGTGGTCAGTGTTTTCACGCATGGACCAGTAGGGGACGGAGATGTCGTTCCAGAAATTCGACGGGCAGGTGAGGCGGTAGTTCCCTTCTTTGGTTTCCTCCCAGTCCTTCGGAACCCCGTTATCGCGATAGGGTGCAATTACGCGGCGTTTCTGCTTGACAGCCTCCACATTGAAATAGTATTTGCCTCCCAGCGTGCCGAACCAGATGTCCTCGCAGCAATTTTTCCAGTTGGCTTTGGCGCCACGACCCTTTTCGCGTTGCCAGGTGATGCGATTCCGGACATGAAGATATTTGGACATGACTTGGTACTCTGCGACAGAGCATTGCCAGTCTCCGCACAGATACACGGTGGCGTGAGGCTTGAGGAGGCGCAAAAGCCTGGGGAACCAGGACTCCAGATATTCTTGATAGGCATCATTGCTCAGATGCCCGAATTTTACGTCGCCGAACTGTTTGTCCAGATTGTATGGCGGATCAAGGATGAGCAAGTCCACAAAGGCGTCTGGCAAAAAATCAATGACTTCGAGGAAGTCGCCATGGATAATCCGGTTGGCGAGGTCGTCGGCGACCAGAGTTTTTTGGGGGGATAGGAGTTGTGGTGCCAGGCGTCGGCGTTCGTCCTCGGTCAGTGTCAAGGTGCGGTTTCTTGGGGAACGGACTTTCATAATTGGAACATTCTGGCATCGAGGGCGGTAATTTTCATAATATAGACTATATTTGCAATAGTTCTTTTTTCCGTCTGTTTATCACACACCCTAAAATCAAAAGAAAATGCGTTCTCTCAACAAATTCTTTACGGCGTTGTTCGCCGTCGCAGTCTGCTGTGTTTTTGTTACCGGGTGCTCCAAGAAGTCTTCGGAAACGGCGACTGCTCCTGCACCTGTATTCGAACATGCGTCCCCCGAACCTCTGCCGGATGAGCCAGAGGTCCCGAAAGTCACGAAGCCCAAGTATGTGTTCCTCTTCATCGGTGACGGCATGTCCATCCCGCAGCGCATGGTGACCGAGCAGTTCAGCATGCTGACTCGTGGCAAGGGATTGGCCATCAATAACCTGCAATGCCAGGGCGTGACCACGACCTCCTCCGCCGACTCCTTCATTACCGACTCCGCCGCCAGCGGAACTGCCATCGCCTGCGGCGAAAAGACCAACAACGGCCGCATCGGCATGGATGCCGAGGGCACGCGCCGTCTGGAGTCCTCCGCCGAGGTCGCCAAGGCTGCCGGCAAGAAGGTCGGCATGGTTACCAGCGTGACCATCAACCACGCGACTCCCGCCGCCTTCTACGCCCACAATGTCAGCCGTGTCAATTACTATCAGATTGGCCTGGACCTCATTGCCTCTGGTTTCGACTACTTCGGCGGCGGCGGCGTTGCCCAGAACAACAAAAATGACGACCCGTTGTACAAGGGTGACATCTACGAATTGGCCAAGGAAGCGGGCTACATCGTCGCCCGCAACCGCGCCGAGTTCGAGGCAATCACTCCCGGCGAGGGCAAGAAGGTCCTGGCCTCCGGTGCCCCGAACGAACTGCCCTATGACATCGACATGGGACCAGAGGACATCCACCTGGTCGAGTTCACCCGCCAGGCAATCGCCATGCTGGAGGACGGGCCGAATGGCTTCTTCCTGATGGTTGAAGGCGGACTGGTGGACTACATGTGCCATGCCAATGATGCGGCGGCCACCATCCGCGAGGTCCTCGCGCTGGACGAGTGCGTGGAACTGGCGTTGGATTTCGCTGCGAAACATCCTGGCGAGACGCTGATTGTGGTGACTGGTGACCATGAGACTGGTGGCATGACTCTCGGTTTCGCTGGCACTGCCTACCAGTCCTTCATCCAGAATCTCGCCGCACAGACTTGCTCGCAGGAGGCGATGATTGTGAAATTCAATGCCCTCCAGGGCAAGACCTTCGATGAAGCCAAGGGCCTCATCACCGAATGCTCGGGATTGATTTTCGACCAGCCCGACCAAGCCAAACTGGGCAATCTCTACCTCACTGCCAACGAACAGGCCGAAATCCAGAGCGCCTTCGACCGCCAGTTCAAGGACGGCGGAAACAATGGGCATGGCCTCACTACCGCAGTGATCAAGATGCTGGACAACAAGTCCGCCATCGGCTGGACCAGCGGCGCGCACACTGCGCTGCCCGTCTCCACCACCGCTAGTGGCGTCGGTGCTGAGAATTTCAGCAATGTGCTGGACAACACCAATATCGCTCAGCGCCTGAAGGAACTGGTGAAATAAAGTTCAAAGTTTACAGGTTAAAGGGTAAAGTTTAAAGTCCAAAGAGTTACGGCTTCTGATTTTCGATTTGAAATAAATAACTTCGACTTTAAACTTTCGCTATGTTCCCCACAAGGGTACTTAATTGAAGTTCAATTTGTGGTGTGAACAGTGAATTTGGGAATTCTCTACTTACTAAATGTCCCCTACAGGTACCCTCTTGGGGAACATAGCATAAACTTTTACCTTTTGACCTTAAACTCCATGATTATGCGTTGGTGGAAAGCCATCAGGGAAAACCCGTCTTTGCGCCGCAATCTAGTGACTCTGGCGGTGATGGTTGTCGCGTGCCTGGCACTCTGGCAGGTGGATTTGTTGCCACGGCAGGATCCCCAGCCAGGGCGCAAGGAACGCGCCCGGGTGGTCGAGGTGGACAACACCGACCTGATGACCATCGGCCTGGTTCAGAAGGGCGTTCAGGCTCTCAAGGTCGAAATTCTGACTGGACGCTGGAAAGGCCAGGTCTTCAGCGCATCGAACATCGTTCGCGCCCAGCTGGAACTGGACAAGGTCTTTGAGCCGGGAGACATCATATTGGTAGCAGTGCTGGACGATGTTGACCCCGCCACTTACACGCTCAACGCCCAGGACCACTACCGCATCGGCTACACGGTGCTGCTCTTCGGGCTCTTCGCGGTTCTGCTGGTGGTCTTCGGACGCCTCACCGGCTTCAATGCGCTGCTCTCGTTTGTCTTTACGGCGCTGGTGCTCTGGAAGCTGGTCATTCCGCTGTGTCTGAAAGGCTGGAGTGCCATTGGCGTGTGTCTGGTCGCAGTGGTTATCCTCTCGGCCGCAATCATCTTTCTCGTTGCCGGACTTACCAAGAAGGGCGTGACTGCCTTCATTGGCGCCATTGCCGGCGTGATGGCCAGCGCCGTGCTGGCGGGTCTCTTCACGCGGCTCTTCCGCATCAACGGCGGAGTGATGCCCTATTCGCTGGCACTGCTCTATTCTGGCTACGAATTTCTTAGTCTCCCAAATATTTATATCGGCGCAATCTTCCTTTCTTCCTCTGGCGCGGTGATGGATCTGGCGATGGATGTCGCCGCCGGAATGGAGGAGGTCGTGCTACGGCGACCCGAATTGCCACGAGGCGAGTTGCTGCTCTCCGGACTGCGCATCGGCCGCAGCGTGGTCGGAACGATGACCACCACGCTTCTTCTGGCATACTCTGGCGGGTACCTCACCCTCATGATGACCTTCGCCGCTCAGGGAACCAGCCCCATTGATTTCATCAATAACCCGTATGTTGCTTCCGAGACGGTCAAGACCATCATCGGAAGTTTCGGTCTCGTCCTCGTCGCACCGCTGACCGCTGTGGTCGGAGCGCTGATTCTCTGTCGGCATCACAAGGATATGACAAAACAGGACAAGAACTGACAATTTACATAAGAAAGGAGAGGGCGCATGGAAATTAAAATAACTAACCTGACGAAGCATTATGGCAAAGTCCATGCGGTGGACGGGCTGGACTTCACATTGTCTGCGGGGAAGGTGACGGCACTGGTGGGACCGAATGGCGCCGGCAAAAGCACGCTTCTTCGGTTGCTCTCGGGTCGTGAGGAGCCGGACTCGGGCGATGTGACCTACGATGGCGTTTCGGTGGTGGATTATCCGGAGCGCCTTTCCGCGCAGATTGGCTTCATGCCGGATTCATTGCCGACTGCTACGAATTGGAAAGTCCTGCCGTATCTGGACTTCTTTGCTCGCGCAAACGGTCTGAAGGAGCCAGAGCGTAGTGCGAGGGTGGCGGAAATCATGGAGTTTACGCGACTGGGCGAACTTGCAGACCGACGGCTTGCCGCGCTCTCCAAAGGCCTCAAGCAACGTGTCTCGCTGGCGCGCGTGCTGATTCCCAATCCCGCAATCCTGCTCTTGGACGAACCGGCCGCCGGCCTTGACCCACGAGCACGCATCGAGTTGCGCGATGATATTCGGCAATTGGCCGCCAAGGGACAGACCATCCTGATTTCCAGCCATATCCTTACTGAACTAGAAGATATGTGCGATGAGGTGCTGATTATGGAGCGCGGGAAAATCCTACGTTCCGGCGCGGTCGCAGAACTGGAGCTGGCCGCACACGCCTCCACAGGCACCGAGACCATCCGAAAAATTACCTTGGAGTTCACGGCTCTCTCGCCAGAGCTGTTGTCGAAAGTGCGGGAACTGCCCCATGTCACCGAAGTCGTGGCCAGTTCGCGCCGCGCTTTGACCGTGACCATTCAAGGCGGAGATGCGGAGGTGGACGAGACGCTGACCACTGCTTTCCAGAATCACTTGGGAGTGGTTGGTTTCCGCCGTGGCACCGACCTGGAGGCCGTCTTCATGGCCTCTACCACCGGCGCTGTGCAATAGAGGCAAGAGGCTAGAGGTTAGAGGTTAGAGGGTACAGGGTACAAACATTGTACTAGTTCGGCTAGAGCGGCTAGTTCGGCTAGAGCGGCTAGTTCGGCTAGTTCGGCTAGTTCGGCTAG
>JAFXSU010000327.1 GCA_017525435.1 Victivallales bacterium | reverse complement strand
ACGACCTTGATGAGTTCTTGGCGCATCTCGCGGTTGGTGAGGCACATCTGGAATTGCGGTCCACCCAGGCGAATGCCCTTCTGCATCGAATACCATTCGGGATGGTCCTTGTAGTATTTGTCCACCGGAAGGAACTGCTCGAAGGTATGGCACCAGCCAATCAGCCCGTTGAAGCCCCCCCATTCCTCGGCGGAAGGCACATAGAAGTAATTGTTGCGCATCTTGGCCGCGAAGGCGGGATGGTCGTTGTTGATGGTCGTATAGGCGGCGGAACGCTGGATGAAGGACGGCGCATAGCGATACGAAGTGCCATCGGCGGGGAGGCGGAAGGGCGACAGCCGAGGCACCAGCTCGTCGTCCGCCGTAAAGAATCTCACGCCGTATTCGCGTTCAAGGAACTCATAGACTGCATAGAGAGTTCCGCGCGGGGCGTCACCGGCCAGCCAGACCTCGCTGCCCTTTACGCAATACAGGACTTCGTCGGGGCGGAGTTCAGACCAGCTGCCTAGTCCAAAGACCGCAAGGGCTTCAGGCGACTGACCGACATGGAAGGCCGCTTTCACGGCATCGGCGTTCCCGGCGATTTCCGCAAGGTATTTGGATAACTCTTTTGCGGCATTCTGCTCGCACACGGTGGCGTTGGGCGATAGGATGACCTGAACTGCGAAAAGTGCCATGAAACTACCGATGGTCAGGAGAAGCCCTGCACAGCGACGGAGCATTTTGAAAGAGGTGGGAATCATAGTTGTAGCAATTTTGTCGTGAATTGTCAAGAATTGTCCAAAATGGTCCAAAATTCCTTCCATGTTATGGCCTTAGGAATTGATTGTTGTGTAATATAAACCATGCGACTGCATTTGCCGATGAGAAATGCTTTTATTCAGGAGGCAATCTTTTGCCTCTCAGATATTCTTCTTGGCTGGGCTGGCTAGCTGGCTGTCACGGATTGGGGATGGCAAATTTTCTGGCAAAAAAGTTCATTTGTCGTATGGGGAAATGTGTACAGTGGAATATATTGAGGGAAGTTTCATTTCGATGCACAGTTTCCCTGTTCTATGGACAAAGTCACTTACTCCACTGCCGACCAATATGACTGGTACGAACTGCTGACCGCGACGCGCGACTTACAGCTGATTCCGCCGTACTCGGTCCACAATCCGCTGAATCTCTCGCGTTCACGTCAGAGTGTGATTGCAGACCATGCCTTGAATGCGGCGGTGTTGCAGATGCCTCCAGGCTTGAACAACGATGCCGAGGGCGGGAAGGTCATCCGCGCCCTCACGATGCGCTTCCTGAATTTCCTGCCGGACGCGCCGCCGTTCGTGGCAGAATATACCCATGCGAAACTGGAGCGTCTGGGCGGCAGTCTTCCGCAGATCCGCCAGAGTTACTACGCCTACTACATCCGTTACGATATCGACTATGCGATGGGGGCCGACGACCAGTTGTGCGCGAAAGTCACGATCACGAACACCTCGCCGAAGCGCCAGAAGTGCTCGATTTCCGTGAAGCTTAGTCATCCCAATGAGTTTCAGACCTACGACTACCACTATGTTTCATTCCATTGGTATGCCAAGCCCATCGTGCTGGAGGATACTTCCGTTACCCTGAAGGGCAATGACTTTGTGGTTGAGGACGGCACGGTGGTCGCTCGCCTGCGCCCCGGCGCCTTCACGCCCGAATGGCACGAGGAGTTCTCTGCGACAGATGCCGAGTTCACGGATAATCGGTTCATTTGGGACAGTCCGTATTTCCCCCAGCCGGAGTTCCGTGTGAAGCATGCACGGAATCTCCTGACGATGAGTGCGGAACTGGATGCAGGGGAAAGCCGTTCCTTTGAACTGACGATGGACACGAGCCTTGAGCATGGCGTGCCAGAACAGGTCCCGGATTTTGCAAATGCATCCGCATGGAATGCACAGCATACTTGTGAGGAAGAGCAGGGCATCGCCATGGTGGACTTCGGGGACCAGACTCTCAACGACCGCTTCAAGAGCCTCCAGCGAGTCACCCGCCAGCTCTGGTATACGATGGACTGGCCGGGGCATGGTCCCATACTTTTCCCCAGCCAGGGCGGCACCAGTGAGCGCTTCTTCATGTGGGTATGGGAGGTCATGTGCGAAATGGCGCCGATGGCGAAATTGGGATATTTCCAGCCGATGCGCGAAATCCTCGAGTTCATCTTCTCCTTGCAGGACGGCGGGTTCCCTTCAGAAGGGCAGTTCACCGATCTGGAAGGCTCGCTGGGAACCACTGGGCCAAAGTGGGCATGCGTGACCGGCTCCGCATTGACCATGGCCGCGCATTATTTCGAGGCATCGCAGGATGAGGAGTTCGCACGGAAGTATCTTGACGCGATGGCACGTGCCGCGCTCTGGATCGTTCGTCAGGTAACCGCTCCGCATCCACCGGATTATCCTTTCCCAGGCCTGATGCCCTTCTGTACCGCTTCGGACGGCGATGTCGGGCGTGTGCTGGCGGTCACGGACAACTGGTCGTGCCTGGGCATTCGGCTCGTCGCGCCAATCCTCAAGCGCTTTGGACACCCAGAGGCAGAGCGAATTGCGACGGCCGGCGAGCAGTACTATAAGGATATAGAGGCCGCGATGACGCAGTTGCGCCAGCCAGACGGATTCATCCCGCGTTCCCTCAACCGCGAAGGGGCGCTCTGCCTTGGCTTCGAGTACTGCGATTCCATCATGCATTTGGCATATTCCGGCCTGATGCCGATGAACCATCCGTTGCAGTTAGGGTATCTGGCGTGGGCGGAGAAGAACGCCGTGAATGGCTTCTTCTTGGGACCGATGTCTGAAAAATTGATGTACATTGGTTTTGCAGAACAGGTTGCCGCATTGATTTACCTGACCACCCACCAATGGAAAAAGGCGTGGTGTGCCATTCAGGCCTACGAAAACTACGGCTGCATGCCGGATACTTACATTACTCAGGAACGCTACGACCTGGACGACCCGAACCATACCTCCTGGCAACCCAATGCCTCCAGCAACGGCCGCCTTCTGGAGCTCGAACTGGCGAGAATCTACTTTGAGACGCCAGATGAAATCATCCTGCTGGGCGGCTTCGCGCCCTTCGAACTTGAAAAGCCCCACCGCCGTTTCGCCATCCACGGTCTCCATACCAAGTATGGGAGAATGGATTTGGAAGCGCAGGACGGCGTGGTCAAGATTTCCTGGGAGAATCCACCGAAACTCCCGATTTATCTTCCCGATCATT
>JAFXSU010000326.1 GCA_017525435.1 Victivallales bacterium | reverse complement strand
TGTGAATTTTTGAGATTTTTTGTCATTTTTATATTATCATATTCTGCGTGTTCAGGAACATGCAAGGGACTTGACAGTTCAGGACGGTGTCGGAACCTCATGACCAGCAATGCCACAGCTGTCCTTTCCTCCGCTAGATACCATCTGCGGACATGGCATTGAGGCCTTCCTGATGCCGTGAAATTCCCTCTGCGTTGGCGAGGCGGCAGCACAATACAGTTTCTGCTTTGGAAAGAACATCTTATCTACAATTCACAGATTCCGGTTAACAGTATCGTTTCCCAATCCAGAGTACACCTTGAATTTATGGCACAACTTTATTGTATAAGCAATAAATTATTTATTTCAAATCTAATATAACTATATTAGAGACACTGACCATAAAAGTGGATAGCCTACAATATTCCTTTTCTTTTTGTTTTGATAACTTGATATTCCTTTAAAAATGATTACAATTGTTGATGTGCCGACAAAATGTGGCAATTTCTGTTTTTGACATTCTTCCCAAAAGTAGATAATCTACTTATCCCAAAACATCCCAAAACATGGAGAAACCTCAAATGAAACGCAACTTCACCCTGATTGAACTTCTGGTCGTCATCGCAATCATCGCGATTCTGGCCGGCATGCTGCTGCCCGCGCTCTCCAAGGCCGCCAGGCCGCCCGGAAATCCAGCTGTATCAACAATGAGAAGCAGATTGGCATGGCGATGATGCTGTACGGCAATGATTACAGTGATTATGTCGTGCCTGGCGATGCCAACTGGCCAGACTCGGATTGGACCGACTCCGACGACCGCGCCCACTGCTGGGCCGGCATCCTGTCCGGCGGATCCTTCCCGGCAGGTGTCAACACTGGTACGCAGTACACGAATCCCCTTACCGGCAATGGCTATGGTCTCATCTTCCAAGTGAACTCTGGTCGTGGCAACTTCGTCTGCCCTGCGGAGTCCGACCCGTTCAATGACGTGAACTACACTTACAATGACGGCACCTACGCCTTCGGCCACTATGCCATCAACCCCAACCTGGCCAGCTGCCCAAGGTGGGATTCGGACTATGCCAAGCCCCATCGCTTTGGCCAAATGTCACTTCCTAGCGAAGTGGTGATGGTCGTGGAGGCCGCCAATGCCTCTAATGCTCATATTCGTTACGAGGTCCACAATGCCGGCCTGCTGGGAACCCAGCGCCACAGCGGAAAGACCGGCACCACCGATGGCACTGCTGCAGGCACTGTGGAGGAGTCCGCGATGTGCAATGTGCTGTGGGGCGACGGCCATGTGACCTACGCCAGAGTCGGCGACTGGATTAACCGCGAGCCCCAAACTGGCTCCCCTGCTCCCGCTGCCAACAAGACTTGGGGCAACATTGGCTTCTATTTCGGCTTCGCACCATACAACTGACCTGAAAGCATAAATTGACCTGCCAGCCGTGCCCATCTCGGGATGCGGCTGGCTAATCTTTTCATGAAAAACAACGAAAGCGGCATTTAGGCCATGATCAAACCATTGTAAATCGAATAACGCAATTCATGAAATCCATATCGTGCCTTTTCAGTCTCGTCACTATACTGACATTCCTTGTGGCATGCGGTGAAAACAAGCCGTGCGTGCTTGCTCCGCAAAACACTCCAATGGCTATGGACAATGACGAGATGAGTCATGGGAATCGAGTATTAGACCCTGATTTCGAGGGAGACATCAATCTTTGGAGCAATGTTGAGGTATGTGGCGAGGTGGTCGAAGGCATAGGCCGGAATGGCTCAAGGGGCTTTGTGTATCGCCGTGCCAATGCAGAAGACTATCAGATTTTGCGTCAGCGAATCACGCTTGTTCCAGGCCGCCGCTACCAATTCCGTGCATGGTGCTGCCCGGCTGAGGGACGCGAGTCCCTCAGCGGCTGCGGCGTGGTGCTGGAGTTCTCCAGAGGCGGTGTCTATCTGGGCACGCAGTATATGGACTCCACGCCAGAGGAAGACACCAACTGGGAGCTCTATCATACGGAGTTCACCGCTGGCGAGGAGGGCACCAGCTATAGCCTGGCCATCTTCCTGATTCCGGGGGAAACCGGTGCTTTCGTGGTGGATAACATTGAAATCGTCGAATTGGCGACACGGTGGAGATTCGCGCAATTGCTACCCTGGGGGGCGACTGCCCAGCCGGGCGACGAATTGATCTTCGCTTCCATCTTCCCGGACATCCCCTGCGAGGAACAGTCCATCACCCTGAACTTTCAACGGGATGGACAGAGTGTCGAGGAGACGCAGTTGGTTCCTCAAGCGAATGGGGCTATGAAATGTCTGTTGCCGTCTTCATGGGCGTCCGGGGACTACCGCATTCTGGCCACGCTGAAGGACGCGCAAGGCATCAAGCGCGGCACGGCGGAACTACCACTGAAAGTCGTTTCAGAACGCCGCCGCACCGTCGAAGTCGTCCCCAACGGCTCACTGTTGGTGGAAGACAATCCTTTCTACCCCATCGGTGCCTTCTCCAATGGACACTTTACGAACACCGAACATGCGGAGATGGCGGAACTGGGCTTCAACTGTTCACTGGCCTACCCGATGATTGCTGACTGGTCAAAACTGGAGGAGATTGACGATTACATACGAGAATTGGACAACTGCCAACGGCTAGGTCTGAAGGTGATTTTTTGCCTGGCCTACCATTTCAAGAAACTCGCAGACGACCTTGAGACCTTCCAGAAGTTGGTCGCCCCCTGGGTGGAGCGTGTCAAAGACCATCCTGCGCTGCTGGCCTATTACCTGATGGACGAGCCACCCGCCGACAAAGCACAGCTGGCCGCTGAATGTCGGCAATGGCTCAACACCATCGACCCCAACCACCCGGTCATAGCGGTCTTCTGCAACCGCATGGGTGTCAATGACTTTCTAGCAGGAGTGGATGTGGTGAGCGAAGACATCTATCCCTTTGCCACCAATGAACACAGTGTCAAACGCCAACTGATGCCCTTGAAGGAACTGCGCGGACAGGAATTGCCTCTTTGGCTTTGTGCACAATCCTACGACAAAGGCAATGTCATCGCCACCGACCACTACTATCCGACCGCAATGGAGATCCTCGCGCAGGGCGTGACGGCTTATATTAGTGATGCGGGCGGATTGCTCTATTGGTGTTACTATCACATCAAGCGGGCCGGGGAGCCGGAACGGCGCCTTTCGGAAATGAAGTGGGCGGTCGCCCTGCTGAAGGACGTGGCACCCTTTGCATTGGCGGAACAACCTGCGGAACCACCCGCGTGGCTGGCGGAAGCGCAGGCCAAGGATGTGGCGTGGCGCATCTTCGCAAACGGCCAGGGTGAATATCGTCTGCTGGTGGTCTCCACTGACACCCCAGGACGCCTCAGCGTGGAATTGCCGGAGGGACTGGAGTTCGCTGGCTCCGCCACTGGACTGACCGCCGCAGGGGGCCGCACGCTGCTCTTCCAGGGCAAGAGCCTCCCCGACTGCGACATCATCAAACTGCAACGGAAATAGTCTCCCATTGATGCAGAAATTCCAGGAAATCAAAGAGATCTTGCAGCGCGAGCTGGAGGAGGGGAAATACCCCGTCGGTTCCCGTTTCCCCTCCGAATACGAGTTGGGCTACCGCTTCGAGACCTCGCGGCTGACCACGAACAAGGCGGTGAACCTGCTGGTGGCGGAGGGCTGGCTGGAGCGCGGTGTGCGGGGTTCGGGAACGCGCGTAAAACCGCGCCAGAAGTCCTTCAAGGGGCAAATCCTTTTCGTCGGGGGGCTGGTGATGAGCACCCCGAACCTCTCGCTGGAGGGGCTTTATTCCCAAGCCTACCAGCGCGGCTACTGCGTGAGTGTCGCCGCCCCTCCCGACACCGCGCTCAACTCCTATTTGGCTACTGCGGCTGCCTCCGGCCTCTTCGCCGGAATCGTCACCGCCGACTACTTCTGGTTTGACGACCAGGTGCCCGGACTTCCCGTCGTCTATCTGGGCAACTACCACAGTTCCGGCACCCACACCGCGCTCCACTATGTGACCTCCGACAACGACAAGGCGGGTCATCAGATAGTGAAGGAGGTCGTCGCCCGCGGCTACCGCTGTCCGATCATCTACGCCGACTACGCCTACCAGCTCAACGAGCGGGTCCACCGGGTAGAGGGGATGCTAAAGGCGATGCGCGAACTCGGTCTTGTCAAGCCGGATCGGCGGCTTTTCGTGAGCTCCGACCCCAAGGAACTCACCAAGACTGACGCGCTGACCCAGCTGCGGAAGATCCTCCACGACTTCCCGGAGACCGACGCCATCCTCTGCATCTCCGACCACCTGGCCATTCGGATGTACGAGGCGTTGCAGGAGGCGAAAATCCCGTCGCCACAAAAAATTCTGTTGACCGGCTTCGGCAATTTCGAGTACATCAGCGGAATCTACCACTTCCCCAGCGTAGAACAGCACCTCTACCACTGCGGAGTGGCGGCCGCCGACATGCTGTTGGACATCGTTGAGGGAAAGACCAAGGCCGATGAGCCGCATCTGCATATTGTCCCCGCCGAGCTGGTCAATCTGGAGTACATCCCGCGACGATGACATCCCGAACCCTTTTCAGTATTATGTCCATGGTCACGCTTTTGGCTTTTGGGGCTTTCCCGCCGATGGAGAACGCGCAGGATGCGGCCGCTTGGCTTCAGCGGGGCACGAATAATTGTCATATCACATTTGTAAAAAACAATTTATTGATAATAAATCAAAGTGCGGCACCGGTTGCAGATGGCGCGGCTTTCCCAATCACCCTGACGGAGGCCGCCTATCCCGCGAAATGGCCGGCGTATGCCGCAGAACTGCGGAAGGCGTCTCCCGAGGTGCTTGAGATTCGGCTTGCCTCGCCGGAATGGGAACAGTTCCCCATCCCGCTGGACATCGTCATCGCGGAACTCCTCGCCGAAGCCCCTTCCAAGTCGTTGAAGGAGCTTCATGTCCTTCTGCCATCCGACGACTGGTGGCGGAATCTGGCCATTCTCTGGAATCTGCGCTCGGTCATCGGCCTCTTCGCGGGCGAGATCGCCGACCGTCGACTGGCGCGGGAAGAGTTCCTGCGGGAAATCGGCGGAAATGCCGCAGAGGCACTTCGCGAATACCTCCGCATCGGCGAACGCAGCTTTCTGACGGCGACCGCATTGGCGGGCCTGACCGGGCGACCCGCGACAGCCGCGCCGTTACAGGTCTTTTCCCCCGCGGAGCTGGAGCAGCTCGCCGCTGCGCTGGACAAGGCCCCGGCGGGCAGCGCCATCGTGCAGGCCGAGGCGGTCCGCTTCCGGCAGTTGTCGGAACGCCTCCGTCAGCAGTTCAACGACTCCATCCGAAAGATTTTCCCCGGCCAGGAGAAGCAATTCCTGGCGGACTTGCACGGTGGTTCGGCCAGCGTGACCGCTTCCGTGGCAGTTTCCGTGGACGCAGAGCGGCTCTATGTTGCCCTGGAGGCCGAAGAACCACGCATGGCCACGCGCCGGCGGAAGGCCACGCGGCGCGACGAGGCCGTCTGGGAGGACGACTGCTTTGAAATTTTCCTTCTGGCCGAAGACACCGACGCTCCGACGGAGGGCTGGCAGTTCATCGTCAACTGCAATGGCGCCATCTGGGACGGGCGGCGTCTCAAATCCACCGACGACTCGCGCTGGAGCGCCCCCCGCGCCCGCGCCGAAGTCACCGAGAGCGCCGCAGGCTGGGCGGTGCTCTTTTCGGTGCCGTGGAAGGACTTGGGACTCGACAATCCACCCAGCGGACGCTGGAGGGCGAATTTCTACCGAACCCGCCATGCCGCCGGAACCACGGAGCGCATGGCATGGTCGCCGATAGAGGACAACCAATACTACTGCCCGGAGGGCTTCGGATGGCTCGTCTGGCAATGAACCCCTTTTTGCTCATACTGCTTATGGTCACGGCTACTGGACTGGGCGCCGCCGAATGGAAGGGCCTCGCGGATTCCTTCCCCGCAGCCGCCCTGAAAATCCGCCAGGTGGATAACCCCGGCAAGATTGGCGACATCTACGTCATCCAGGCGCCGGACGGCAAAACCACCCTCGTGGACACCGGATGGAACTCCACCGGCGAGAGCGTCCTGATTCCCGCACTGGAACGCTTCGGCATCCACCACATCGACCAGGTCATCATCACCCACCAGCATGACGACCACATTGGCGGACTGCCCGCGCTGCTTGCCGACCCGGAACTCGATGTCGGCCAAATCCTCTGGTCGCCGATTCCAGACGAGTATCTGGCGAAATACGCGCCGGCAGAGTATCAGAACGAATTGCCCTACTCCCAGGCGGCGCTCGCGATGGCCGCACGCCGCCGTATCCCCGTCCGCGCATTGCAATTGGGCGAGACGCTGGATTTCGGCGGCGGTGTCACCGGCGAAGTCCTCGCAGTGGCCCGCCCGGAGACCCAAGTCCGCAGCTACGTCAACAACAACTCGGTGGTCTTCCGGCTGAAGCACGGCGATTTCTCCATGCTTTTCGTCGGCGACCAGGAGCGCGAGGAGGAGGAATGGCTTCTGGCCTCCGGGGCGCAAATCGCCTCGGACACCCTCAAGGTCGGACACCACGGCGGCAACGGCTCCACCTGCCCGCATTTCCTAGATGCCGTAAATCCCAAAGTGGCTGTGGTTACCTCCCCCGAATGGGTCGCCTCGATGCCGCTGGTTGTCGAGGTGACCGGAATGCTCAAGGAACGCGGCATTCCCTATTTCCGTAGCTGGGAGTATGGAACCCTGACCATCTGGTCCGACGGGAAGGCCTTCGGAATCGTCCTGGAGAATTGAATCAGAGAAGAATATGCCTTCCAGGACCTACCACTGTGGAACGCTGACCTACACGCTGCCGAGGTTTTCCTTCGTGCTCTTCTGGATCTTCGTCGGCAGTGCCATCATCGCCGTGGGCACACAGTTGCCAAGCATCATGCTTCCGGTGCAGCTCAAGGAACTTGGCATCAGCGAGACGGCGAAAGTTTTTGTGCTGTCCACCATCGGTAGCGTGATGAATATGACCGTCTGCCCCTATATTGGCGTGGTCAGTGACTGGCATCGTGGCAAATGGGGTCGGCGCATACCGTATATCTTCCTCTCCATGCCGCCGATTGTGCTGTCGTTGGTACTTTTCGCCTTTTCTCAGCAGCTCGGTGAACTTTTTGCTCGCATGACAGGTTTCGCACCGGTCACCATGACTGTGGCCGCACTAAGTCTCACCATGCTGCTTTTCCAGTTCTTCAGCATGTGGGTGAACTCGGTCCTCTGGTACATTTTCAACGACATCATCCCCACCAGATTCTTGGGAACCGCAATGGCCGCCTTCCGAATCGGATTGAATGTCGGACCGGCACTTTTCTATTATTTCTTGTTTCAATACGCCCAAAGTCATTCCGCTCTGCTCTATCTGGGTATCGCCGTTCTTTATTTCATAGGGGTGGGTCTGTTCTGCCTCTTTGTCCGGGAGGGAGAATATCCGCCACTAAGCAACGAACAACTTGCCATTCGCAAGCAACCGTTTCAGCAACGTATGCTTGCCAAATGGAAGGGGCTAGGAACCTTTATCAAGGAGTCTTTCTGCGGACGAATCTACATATATCGGTATCTTTTCCAATTTGCCATTTCCTGTGCAACCTGCGCGAATATATTCATCCTTTATCTATATCGGGAACTAGGAATTACTGATGATTTAGCAGGGAAATTCAGTGGTATGAACGGCATCCTGACCACTGTTGGGCTGCTGGTAGTCTCGGTTCTGGCCGCTGAGGTGGTCAATCGCTGGCATCCCATGCGCGTGGAGATGTACTTTCGGTTCTTCACTGCGGCGCTTTTTCCATTGTCCCTTCGATGGCTTTTCGGTACTCTTCCGCCAAAAGTCTTCGTTTGGATTGGCCTCGCCAGCGGCGTCTGCAACTTGTTTCTTCTAGGTCTCACCTTGGTCTGTAGCCTTCCCGCGCAGATGCTCCTTTTCCCAAAGTCCCGCTTCGGCTCATTTTGTTCCATGCAGTCGCTTCTGCGTTCCTTTGTCGTAATTCTGGTCAGTTTTCTAGCCGGAGGACTCTTCGATCTGCTCAAAGTCCACTTCGGTAGAACCATGGGAAATCCTGACTTTGCCTTTCGCTATATGCCAGTCTGGGCAATCCCATGGGATCTGATGGTTCCTGTATTTGGCTTCCTTCTATACCGCGAATGGGGTCGGCTAGGTGGTTTGAGCAATTACTCCGCACCTGCCTGTTGGGAACCTTCCGGTTATGAGGCAATGGAATCGATGCCAGTCAAACCTGTCTCCCCAGGCGGGTTATTGCGGTGCCTGCCTGTCTTTGATGCCTTTTATGTTTTCTTTAGCCTCTTTTTCCCCATCTACGCGCTTTGGCAATGCCGCTGGCGTCCCGCCATACCACTGGGCGAAAACGCAAGTTTGCCTATGTTGTTTCATGCAGGCGGCGACCCTGGCATGTTATACTACTATCTGGTGGTGCCAATGTTGCTTGTGGTCTTGGCAGATGCGGCATGGTTGTTCCTTCGACATCGAATCCAATGGCGAGCACGACGCGTCTTGTGCCATGAGGAAGAGAATCGCGGTCTGTTGCATCCAGGAATGGCAATACTCATTTTAATGACTGGCGGCAGCCAAATTTTAGTCGCAATGTTTGGAAACCTCTATGCAAATGGGCGGATGGGCTATCTCAGCCTGGCCCTGGCTGCCGCAACCTTCCTTCTCATGACAGGCGCACTCTGTGCTCTCGCATGCATGGAATTCGGCATGCCTCAACCTGTCGCTATTTCACCTGTAAAACAATGATTCACCACAAATTAAGCGGATACTCTCCCGTTGCCATTTCCCATCAAATTCATTCCAAACTACGGTGCAATGCACCCTAGAATGGAACGAAAGGTCTGCCGTCTGTCCTCTGCGGGCATTGCGGCCTTCCTGATGCCGTGAAATTCCCTCTGCGTTGGCGGGCCTCTGGTGTCACACGATGGGCCGAACGTCAGACGTCGGACGTCGGACGTCAAGTGTCGAAACTGCGTTATGCTGACGCCTACCCGTCAAGCCGAAGGAACCACTTTCCTTTACATCAGTTCATCTTGAGCAAACTCACCCATGGACAACCTCTTCACCGACTTCTTCCCCTTCGGCGCACAACACCACCGCGCACCCATGTATAAGACGAGCAAATATGGTAGAAAAAACTAGCCATTTTTATTAAAAAGTGGTAGATTTTTCTTGCCAATTGTTTAAAAAAAGGTGTTGACGTGTTAAATTAATCTGGCAATCGTTCCTATGGATATTACTCAATGTCAAAACTTGCCATGATGAAACAAGCGTTTGAAGAAATTCTAGGGGATTTTTATGAGAACGGGCTTCCCGCCGATGTCAAACCCCGTCAAATTGCCTATCTGGAGAAAGCGCATTCGGTTTCCGTGGTCACAGGAATGCGGCGTACGGGCAAGACTTATTTCACCTATCAGCGGATGAAGGAACTGCTGCGAGAGGGTCTTCCCTTGAATCGGATTGTGCATGTCAATTTTGATGATGTCCGTCTGAAAGGCGCAACCGTCGATGACTTGCGGCTACTGGGAGACACCCATGCCCGGCTGTTTCCACAAGCGGCGGCGGAAAAGTGCTGGTATTTCCTCGATGAACTGCAAAATGTCGATGGCTGGGAGTGGTATGCGCGACATCTCCTGGACTCCAATCATGTCCAGCTCTGTTTGACGGGATCCTCCTCGCGACTGCTGTCCAGTGAAATCGCCACCCAGATGCGCGGACGCGCATTGGAAATCGAGTTGTTCCCCCTCTCTTTTGCGGAAACGCTGCTCTTCAATGGGCTTTTCCAGAAACCGCCATCTGCGCCTTATTCCGCACGCGCAGCCGGTCTTCTGCGCAATGCGATGGGACTTTATCTGGAAACGGGGGGCTTCCCCGATGTCCAGGGGCTGCCTGACCGCCTTCGAATCAAAATGTTGCAGGAATATGTCGATGCCGTCGTCTATCGGGACATCCTTGAACGTTATAACATTCCTAGCTTCCAGGCTCTCAGATACACTCTGGACTATCTGTTTCACCACTTTGCCCGAAAAGTCTCCACGCGGGCAGTTGCCGGTGCCCTAAAGGAACAAGGCCTCTCCAGTGACCGCGAATGCATCAAGAACTATCTGGATTACTTTCGAAACGCATATCTGGTTTACCCTGTCCGGCTACGGACGGACTCGCTGACCGTGCAAAACGCCAATCCCGACAAGTACTACCTCGTGGACACGGGGCTGATCTGCGCAATGATGCTCAAAAATGACGCGGAACGCGGATGGCTACTGGAAAACTTGGTCTTCCTGGCACTCCGTCGAGGTCATAATAAGATAGAGTATTACAATGTGCCAGGCGGCGGCGAGGTTGATTTTTATGTGACCGATCAAATTACGCATGAAAAACGCCTCGTCCAGGCAACTTGGGAAATGACCTCGCCAGAAACCCGGAAACGCGAACTTGACGCACTCGCCAACGCCATCCAGACGACTGGAATCCAGGACGCCACCCTCGTGACATGGGACGACGACGAGAGCCTCGAAGGCAACATCCGCATCGTCCCCGTCTGGAAATGGACTCTCGAAGAGGCTGCCCGTCAAGCCGAAGGAGCCACTTCCCTTTACATCAGTTCATCTTGAGCAAACTTGCCTAAACCAATCTCACCCATGGACAACCTCTTCACCGACTTCTTCCCCTTCGGCGCACAATACCACCGCGCGCCCACACCGCTGGAAAGCGAGTGGGACGGCGACCTCGCCGAAATCTCCGCCAAGGGCTACACGCACATCCAGTTCCGTCCGCAGTGGCGCTGCCACGAGCGTATCCGCGGCCAGTACGACTTCGCGGAGCTGGACCGCCTCTTCGCAGTTGCGCAGAAGCACAACCTGCGGGTGATCGTGAAACCGCAGCTGGAGACCGCTCCGGACTGGGTCTTCACCGAGCTGGGCGGCTCGCGCGTGGGCTTCGGCGGGCAGCCCCTCCCGCCCATCGCGCATGCGGCCTTCTACGTCGGCGGCTGGTGGCCGTGCTTTGACAACCCGGCGGTCGCCGAGGCGGCGGGACGCTTCACGGAGGCACTGGCAAAGCATGTGAAGGACCAGGGGATGCTGTGGTTCTTCAACGCCTGGAACGAGCCGCGAAGCCGTCCAATGGGCCAGTGCCAATGCGACCACTCCATCCAGAGCTACCGCGACTACCTGAGACGCCGTTTCGGCACCATCGAGGCGCTCAACGCGGCCTTCGGCAAGGCGTGGACCAGCTTCGAGACCGTCTTCCCGCCGCAGTCGCACTCCGACTACGCGGAGCTGTACCTCTGGCGGCAGTGGGCGGGCGAGGCGGTCGCCGCCCAGGTGGGCGTCTCGGCGGAGGGCATCCGTCGCGGGGCGCCGGGCAAGGCGGTGATGTGCCACGTGGGCTTCACAAGCATTACACAGGACCCCGCCTGCGACACCAGCAACGACCTCCTCAATGCGAAGCAGGTGGACTTCTACGGCTGCTCGCTGGGCATCCAGCTTCTGCCGCAGAACCGCATTGAGAAACTGGAGACGCCCGTCATCGGTGCCTGGATGCGACGCGTGGATCCGAATTTCTGGTGTCAGGAGTTCTACACCAACTATGCGAACTGGTGGCAGGAGGCCGACCCCGCCTTCATCGAACAGGCGCTCTGGATGATTCTCGCCACAGGCGCACGCGGACTGACCTTCTGGCAGTGGCGCTCCGAGCGCTTCGGCGAGGAGACCAACGGCTGGGGCATGCGGGAGATGGACGGTACGCCCACCCCGCGCTCCGAACGCTGCGACATCGTCGCCGGCCAACTGCAGAAGTGGGGTGCCGAACTTGCCAAGACCACCGTCCCTCAAAGTGATGTGGCAATTCTCTTCGACCCTGCCAACGACTTGCTGATGCGCATCGAGGCGATGGAGGGACCACTTAACGGCATTGCGAACATCCAGGCCAACAACGACTACTCCTACAAGCGCGGCATCCGTGGGGTATTCTACAACCTCATGACCACCGGCCATGCGCCGGACTTCGTTACGGAAGAAGACAGTTATAACAGTTATAACTTGCTTATAATAAACTGCTTAGAGCAAATATCCGAAGATACGGCGAGAAAACTGGAAGAATTCGTTGAACAGGGCGGCGTGTTGCTGGTAGAGTATCCCTTCGCCTGCCGCGACGAACGCACATGGGCGACGCTTCAGCGTCCTTCCCTTGGGCTCGACCGCCTCATCGGCTGCCGCGAGACTCACCGCCTCGCCCTGAACGACGGCGAGACAAGGACGTTGCGCTACGGCGATGGACAACAGGACGCCGCGGCTTTCTGCCAAGTTCGGCTGGCACCCACCACGGGCATCGCAATCGCCACTTGGGAAGACGGTTCGGGCGCCGCCGTGGCGAACACTTTTGGCAAAGGCAAGGTCTTCACCTGTGGCGGAAATCTCTCCATCGCAGTGCGGGACACTCTGGTTGCCAATCGCGAGTCCGCGCTCCCACACCTCTATGCGCTGGCATTGGAGACCGCCGGCCTCTCCACCGAGACCACGTCGTTCTGGACCTTGGAGCGCACCTCCAGGGAGAACGCCTTCCGTTTCCTCTTCAATCCCACCGAGAAGCCCCAGGACGCCGAGATCCCTTCCGGCTTCCAGATGCGCTACGCCAGTGCCGAGGCGAAGGCCGAGGGAAATCGCCTCGCCCTCGCTCCCAATGCCGTTGTGGTATTCAGCAAGTCGTTATCCTGAATCCGTGATTTAACCCTGGGGTGACAAAACGACTCCACGACGCACCCCGGGGCAGGAGACCATGTGACAAAGCCACTCAAAAAGATTATAGTATAGTTGTTTACATCTTTTTCGTTTCGCGGGCGAAAACCATGAAAGACATCGACACCAGCACATTCGATTTCCCCTCCATCGTCACAGGCAATTTGCTGTATGTGGACAAGACGGAGTACATCTGGAAATTGATTCGCAAGGTCAAGGGGGAGTACTTCCTCTCGCGGCCGCGGCGCTTTGGAAAATCACTGCTGGTCTCGACGCTCAAGGCTATCTTCCAAGGGCGTCGCGAGCTCTTCGCCGGCCTGGCCATCGACCGACTGGACTACGACTGGAGGAAATACCCCGTCATCCATCTCGACCTGGGGAGCTTTGGCGGACGGACATCCGAGGAGTTGGCGGCCTTCCTCACCCGACGCATTGCAGATTGCGCGGCAGAACTGGAAGTGCAGCTCACCGCCACTACTCCACAGGAACAGTTCATCGAGCTGATCCAGAAACCGTGCGGGGACACCCCGGTGGTGGTGCTGGTGGACGAATACGACAAGCCCATCCTCTCAAATATCACCAGTCCACAGGCCAGGGAGCTTCTGCGAATGCTCAAGGGGTTCTACGGCGTGATCAAGACATGCGAGGCCAAAATCCGCTTCGCGCTGGTCACCGGCGTGAGCAAGTTCTCCCACGTGTCCTTCTTCTCGGAACTGAACAACCTCACGGACATCACCCTGGATCCAGAATACGCCGCCCTGCTGGGCTTCACCGAGATTGAGATCCGCAAGAACTTCGCAGACCGCCTCCCCGTTGCCGCTCAAGCCAACAACCTCCCCGAGGAGGAGCTGATGGGAGGTATCCTCAAGTGGTACGACGGCTACCGCTTCTCCAGGGCGCAGACGCATGTCTGCAACCCTGTTTCCGTCTCGAAGTTTTTCGCCCGGAACGGGGAGTTCTCCAACTACTGGGGCAACACGGGCACTCCCACCTTCCTTCTGGAGCTGGCGCGCGACACCCGCCTCGACTTCGAGGCCGCATTGCAGGAGACCTACTCCGAAAGCGTCTTCTCTGCCTACGAGCTGGACCGCCTCCCCGTAGTCGGGCTCCTTTGGCAGACCGGATACCTCACCATCAGGGAGACCATCGCCACGCCGCGCTTGAGTACCCGGTACCGTCTTGGCTTCCCAGATTACGAGGTCCAGGAGTCCTTCAACGAGATGCTACTGGACTTCTACACCGAACGTCGAGAGCACGGCAATCAGGAGTTCCTCTTCCAGATGATGGATGCGCTGGAGGCCGACAACCACCACGCCTTCCTGAAGCTCTTCCAGGGCTTTCTGGCAACGGTGCCCTACAACCTCCACCTCAAGTACGAAAAGTATTACCAGACCATATTCTTCTGCGTCTTCGAACTGCTCAATGGTGCCGTCGAGGCGGAATCCTGCACAAACGCCGGACGCATCGATGCAGTGGTAAGGACATCGCGGACGGTCTTCCTCTTCGAGTTCAAACTCAACCGAAGTGCCGAGGAGGCCGTCAGCCAGATCCTCGATCGGAAATTCTATGAGAAGTACCAGCCCCTCGGACTGCCGATCATCTGCATTGGAGCGAACTTCGATTCCTCCACGGGACAGCTCACCGGCTGGGCCGAGACCACCCTCGCCGAAAGCTAACTGCGTACGCCCTGGCCGAATATGCCGTCTCCTGCCTGAGCCGATAGATATTATAGCAACGCCTTGACGACGGGAGCGATGGCGTGGGCCAGTCGGTAGAAACCCAGGTCGTTCAGGTGGCATCCGTCCACATAGCCTTCCCAGAAGTCCTCTCCGCAACTTTCGTGGAAGGCGTCAAAGAAGAAGATGCGAAGGTCGCCGTCGGCACAGCGTTTTTGGCAGGTCTGACGCAGATAATCGGTTTTCTCTTCATGCGTCTTGTCCGGAACGATTTCCAGCGCCCCACGACCAGGCGTGGGCGCCACCAGCAGAATCGGCACGGTCGGGTGCTTCTCGCGCAGGATATTCAGGAAAGTTGGCAAGGTCGCCCGAAGTTCCTCCACGCCAACGTTCCATGTATAGTCAAGAAGATAGATGGCAGGACTCGGAATCTGCGCCAGCATTTCGGCGATTTCTGGCTCGCCCTTGCCGCTGCCGGAGTAGCCTTGGTTCACGACTTCGCGGTTGAGCAGACGCGAAAGGATGTTGCTGGCGGCGAGGCCAGGACGCGTCGCGCAGCCGCCCTGGGTGATGGAAGTGCCGTACCAGACCACCGGCTCCTCGGCCGTAAAAGGCGTCGGTGCTTCCACATGCGCCGTCTCCTCCAGTCCGATGAAGAGCTTGCGGATTCCAGCATAGGTCGGCAGGTTGACGATGACATCGCGCATCTCGCGGCGGATTCCGCCGGCGATCTCCGTGGAGAACGACGCCTGCGTGGGATCCCGTCTCGTCGCGCCCAAGGCAACCCATCGGTCGCCGTCCTTCAGATAGATGTCCAGCCCCATGCTTCCGGTGGCGGCGAAGTGGTCGAACGGGTACATGTCGTACTCCTCCACGTCCACCGCGAATCGTGCGCTGTCGGTGCGGAAGCGGACTTGGCCACCGGCGGTATTGCTGGAGAGCGAGTATGCTCCGCAATTTTGTTCAGAGACCATGGTCTTCACACCATTGGGGAACTGCGTGACCTCGGCGGGGCGCGCCAGCGGGAGGCGGTTCAAAACATGGTCCTGCTCGAACCACGGAAAGCCGAAAAGTCGCATCGGAGCCTCGAAAGGAAGATGCCACTTCAACCCGTCGCGGTTGACAGGCGCGGTCGCCATACGTGGGTCAATGGAGCTTATATCGTGAGAGAGGTCTGCCATGGGCAACAGAGCCGCTATGAAAGCTTGATCTCGATATATTTCATGCGTTCGCCGACTTCCGGAGCAGGGATGGACTCGGTGGTGACGTCGGGGTCATCCTTGAGTGCTGTGTGGATCACGCGGCGTTCGGCGGGCAGATACGGTCCAAGCCGCTTGGCCTTCTTCCAGTGCTTGACCTCTTTGGCAGTGTCCTTGGCCATCGCCTCCAGCTGCATCACTGTGTCGTCATCCAGGATGCCATGACGCTCGGGTGGTGCGCCAGTATGGCCGGTGGAATAACCGTCCACCTCGACAGGCACCCAGGGCGCATTTTCGTCATTCTTCTTGAGGATTCGATTGAGCAGAAGTTCGAGGGCTTCGAGGGCCTGTCCTTTGCGACCAATGATACGTCCGGCGGCCTCCGAAGCGAGGCTCAACTTGAAATTGTCGTGCTCGCCGGGCAAAACGGTGCTGTTCGCCCCATATCCGAGCAGTTCAGTCATCTGATCCAAGGTCTTCTTGGCCAAATCCTTGTATTCTTGTTCGGTCATCATTGGGATTCTCCTTATGCACTCTTGGCCACTGCCGGGGCATTCTTTTTCTCCCATTTCCGGAAGAGAGCCATTTGGACAATGGAGAAGAGCTGGTTCACGGTCATGTAAAGGGTCAGTCCGGCAGGCATGTTGTAGAAGAAGAAGATAAACACGATGGACATCATGTTCATCATCCTTGCCTGATTGGGGTCGGGCATTGGCGTGAGCCGCTGCTGGACATACATCGTGGCACCGGTGAGCAGGGCAAGCGGGTGGATGGGCAGACCGAAAATGGCATCAGGCATTGAGAGGTCGGCGACCCATAGGAAGGGTGCCAGGCGAATCTCAATCGCCCCGCGGAAAGTATTGAACATCGCAAAGAAGACAGGAATTTGCACGAGCATCGGCAGGCAGCCGCCGAACTGGCTCACGCCATTCTCCTTGAAGAGCTTCTGCTGCTCGTAGTAGAGCCGCTGCGTGTCATTTTTATACTTCTCGCGCAACACCTTAAGCTGTGGCTGGACTGCCGACATCTTGCGCATGTCGCGAGTGGACTTCCAAGCCAGCGGCAAGAACACCAATTTCACCAGCAACGTCACGAGAATGATGCCCATGCCGTAGGCGATGGACGCAGGGAACCAGCCTGCCACGAAGTTCAAGAACTCCAAGAGGATACGGCAAATCCAGCCCATCCAGCCGGTATTCCAGAAGAAAAAGAGGTTCATCCCCACAATGGATTCGATGCCCTGCCCCATTTGCTGAAGACGCTGGTATTTCTTCGGCCCTGCATAGCCTGTGACGGTGAAAGTGCGGCTCTGGCCAGGTGCCAGCGATACTTCAGGAAACTTCCCCTGCGCATGGAAAAGTTGTTCGGTCACGGCGGGTGCGGAGTCCGCCTTGAAGCCCGAAAAGACTGTGCCTTGTCCGTCTTGAGTCAGTTCCCGCAGAGCAAAAAGGAAATACTTGGAGTTCACGCAAATCCAGTTGGCAGGAGTGGCGGCGTAGGCAGCGACTTTGTCCGGGGTCATCTTATCCGTGAGCTGCTTCATCTGAAGCAATTTTGCGGAGTCCTTGGCGGGGATGCCGTAGGCCATCGAGCCGGTGATTCCGCGGGAGAAGGAGACATTCGTCTCGTCGGACAGGAAACTTGGCAGTGCGCCACAGTCCAGCCAGAGATCGGAGAGCGTGCGCACCTCATCGCTGCGATTGGTAATCGTAAGAGTATAGACGATCTCATAGTCGCGCGCAGAAGCCGTGGCAACCGCCCAAGACTCATCGAACTGCCATTGCCGGGCACCATCCATCCGATGGGTAGTGACGGACTTCTCGGTAACTTCGGCATCCTGGATACCATAGAGGGTAAAACCCGGAGCATGCAACGCCAGGAACGGCACTTCCTTCCGCCCCATCACCACTCGGTCATCCTTCTTCGCAGGATCCTTGGTCTGGATGGGATACTGTGTCAATGTCACAGCGGAGATGCCACGACCAGCCGGATCAACAGCAACCGTAAACTCATTTTCGACCGAAATCACAACGGGCTCCACCTCAGCCGGAATCACCAGTTCGGGAGCATTCTCCGTTGGGGCTGCCGCCACTGGCGGAACCTCCGATGTTACGGGGGACTCCGCTTCTGCACTCTCCAAGCTTTCCACCGGCGCAACGGGCTGAACCGGACGCGGTGCAGGATGCTTCACATTCCAGACAAAGGCAAACGCAATTGCCAAAATGCACACCGCAGTGCCGATAATTGAAACTGCATCGTAGTTCTTCATTACCCTACAAGTAAGTCGCTAATTGCTAATTGCTATTTTTCCTCGGCGGCACTGGATCATTGAGGTTTCCGTGGTAGAAAGGATGACACCGAAGGATACGCCAGACGGTCAGTCCAAGCCCTTTCCAAAAGCCGTGAACCAAAAATGCCTCGCGGGCGTATGCCGAGCAGGTCGGCGTGAACCGACAGCACGGGGGCTTGAGTGGACTGATGAAGCGCTGGTAAAGGCCAATCAACCAAGCAAGACCTCGACCAGCCAGGTTATGGAGGTTAAAAGCCATGTTGGAATCAACCCCCTTCCCCTAACTTTCGGTCAGCACGCCAGCAACGGACATGGCATGTTCGACTTCCGGCAGAACATCGTCCAATTTCGCACTTTTAATTGCCTTGCGTGGAATCAGTAACACCCAACACGGCGAGAGCCGTGGGTAAAGGCGACGCCAGCATTCCCGGAAGAGCCGACGGGCACGGTTGCGACGAACTGCCAGAAGATCAAACCGGCGGGAAATCAAAAACGCCGCCCGGCGGTCACCGTCCGGCGGCGTTTTCAAAATCAGAATCACCGTAAACCGTCCCGCTTGGCTCGCGCATTGTTTAACTGCCTCAATCTGACTGCGATTGTGCAACCGCGCACCAGTCCCGAATGGGGAGTTCGGTGAAGATTTCGGCAGTCGTGAGACGGAGGCGGTCATCGCTCCGGCAGGATTACACCGTCAGGCGGGCACGACCGACCTTGCGACGATGCGCCAAAATCTTACGGCCATCGGCAGTGGCCATGCGGTGACGGAACCCGTGGGTACGCTTACGGGACTTGTTGTGCGGCTGGTAAGTACGTTTCATGGTCTTTATTTCCTCAATTTGTTGCGGTAATTGATAACAGCAAGTTTCTTAATATAGTTGCTGAAAAGCAATTTGCAACCCCAAAACTCAAAAGTGCCTCGCTCAGCACCAGAAATCAATGCCACCCAAACGCATTTCCATGCCCACCAAGAGGAGGGACAGACACCAAAAAAACAGGAGGTGAAGGTGGGGACAGACACCAAAATTCACCACTTGTTTCACGTCCCAACCGTCCCAACCGTCCCAACCGTCCCAACCGTCCCAACCGTCCCAACCGTCCCAACCGTCCCAACCGTCCCAACCGTCCCAACCGTCCCAACCGTCCCAACCGTCCCAACCGTCCCATCTTGTGAAGG
>JAFXSU010000325.1 GCA_017525435.1 Victivallales bacterium | reverse complement strand
CGTTGCCTGAGATAAACGTTCTGGCTGCGTGGACAACGCAGTGCGCTCGTAGTACATCGAGGCAATCTGACGTTTCAATTCCCGCACTGACCAGTTGCCCCGAATACACTCTGTCTCATAGAATCTCCGGGCAGTTTCGTCCGAAACTTTTGTCAATTGGACAAAATGCGTATAGGACAGACGATGCAATAACTCATTTGACAATTCGTCATCTTGTTGATAATGTGACAATTCAATACTATTTTCAAAATTTGCGGTCACTGACCGCAGAATTTGACCTGGCAAGCCTGGATTTTCTGAAAATGCGAATGGACGAAACATTGCCATGATGTTTGGCATGAAATTTCGTGGATATACTTTGTAGAATGCTAAGAAATTATAAAGTTCTCTTTCCCTGCACCCTGAAATATCAACTAACCGTGTTGCCAAAGAAGCCAGGACCTTGTCACCGTATTTCGCACGGTCGGCGCCACGGAGTTGGTATTCGGCGATATACCAGCCTATCAGCCAATTCCGCAGTGTCAGACTGACATTGATGGCATGATGCAACTGGGTGGAGAAATGCTCGTGCACCGCACGAATCGAGACGGCAAGATTGTCCAGGGTGAAGTCACTCATAATTGTTTGCAAATGAAGAAGGATGAAAGGTGAGAAAAGTGATCTGAAAGCTATGAGATAGAATTGTTGTCACATACGCTTGTTCCCAAATGGGCACCGAACAGACTGCCTGGGACCTCAAACCTGAGACCGTCAGCTTTCAGCTTCAGGCGGTAAACCCATTTTGATGCCTTCATGGAAAACCAGCGTTTCACATAATGTAACCCCGTTTTCGGCGGCCATGCCAAAATTCTCAAATAGTATTAAAAATCAAATAGTTACATTGAAAATTTAGGATTTTTGGAGAAATTATAGGAACACTTTTCCGCCGACATTGTATCCACCAGTCCATCATTGGCTTTGCGCCTCCAGGATTGGCTCAGGCAATTATATTAGATTGATTTCGCACTTCGGTCTGGCAAAATGGATTCCGCATTCGCCGAACAAGCATTTTCTCAGTTCACAATGCCCCTTCGAAAAACAAACACAATGGATTCCCTGACAGGCTGGCTGGCATTGGTATATATTGTCGCTTTGTTCCTGCCCATCCCGCTACGCGGTCAACTCCTCGTCGCCGACCTGGTCGCTCCATTGATGATATGGCAATTGTGGTGCAAGCGCGAAGAACTGCTGGAAGTTTTGCTCGCCGAGGGAAAATGGCTCATGCTCGCCTTCGCCTGGATGTGCCTTGCCGTGGCGACGCAGTTCGTGCGTGGCACAGGAAGCCTCTACGACTTCGCAGTTTTTGGCTACATGGCAGTGATCTACTGCTTCTATCGCGTCACGCCCTTGCCGTCACGGAAAACCTGTGCCGTCACCGGCGCCACATTGCTCGGACTGTGCTTCCTGGGCTGGTTGGCAGTCAAACTAGCGCCCGACGCACCGTTCATCAGCCGGATGCTCTACACCGACGTGCATTTTGCACAACTGAATGAAAATAAATTAGTTATACGATATCAATTTCTTTTTGGCAATCCCAATCTGCTAGGTAGCGCCTATATTCTCCCCGTCATTCTGCTGTTACCCATACTGGAAGAACGGCTAAACAAATTGACACGCTGGTGGCAGGCGGTGGTGACTGCGCTAATCTGCCTCATAGCCTGCCTCCCGCTTTTTGCGACTGCTTCAAAGCACCTTGTGATGACTTTCGGACTGCTCGCCGGAACCTGGACGCTTCTGCCACTGGCACCACGGCGTGTTCTACGTACACTTGCCACGGCCGCCGTTGCACTCTTCGGCCTGCTTTGCCTCATCACGGTGCAATTCCAAACCTACCCCGCGCTCCAAGACGCCCCCTGGGTGGACTTCGCGAAACGAGGGAACTATTCTGTCCATCAGGAAATCTATGCCAAGATACTCTTCCGCGAAGGGGTTGGCGGGCTACTGCTTGGCCATACTCCTGCCGAACTGCAGAGCCTCTATCCCAAATACGCCGACCGCGAAAAGATTCACACCATCCTGGAGCCCTACGGCTTCGCAGGCGAAACCGAGCAATTCGCGACCTTCATGGATCCCCATCAAGAATACCTGAACTTCGCTTCCTTCTTCGGTGTGCCTGCACTGATGGCCTTGCTGTCATTCCTCCTCGCCATCGCCTGTAAGGGCATCCGCACACAACACTGGAACATTGTGCTCTTTGTATTCGGGGTGTTGCTGTCGTTCTGCTGGGACGACTTAGGCTCCAAACGCTGGCTCTGGGCGGCAATCGGAATTCTTTCGGCAAACCAAAACCACAGGGACACCTCGCAATAATAGTCGTCATCAACATTCATTCACCGCATATTCTGTTTTTTAACGCCTTTCGACTGGATTTCATAGTTGTTTTCCACTTGTGAGGGTTATATTTTTCTCTCGCGCGTATTATAGTAAGGAATTGCGGTCTTTAAAATTCATTCCTCCAACGGGCGCACTCGACTGCCAATTGGAATTGTATTGCAATGAAACAACAACATTTCCTCGTCCAGCATAGCAGATTAATCCTGCCATTCGTCATTGCCGGTGTTCTCTTCATCGCGGTGTTCGTCATCCGAGGCATGATGCTGCGTAATCTCCGAAATTTCCACCAAATCCACTATTATCTCGCTCAATATCAGGAGGCCGGACAACTCCTGCAGAAGGGTTCTGACATTCTCACCAACGCCGTGAGGAAATATACCGTCACCATCGACCATAAAGCTCGGGACGACTATTTCAAGGAAGCAAACCAGGACAAACACCGCGAACAGGCGTTCAAAATCCTCGCCACGCTCCCTGGCGGTCCCGACCTTGAGGCTGGTCTGAAAGAAGCGATGAACCTTTCTCAAAAATTGATGATGGTCGAGTACCATGCGATGCGTCTCATCGCCCCCCAGGAAGATCTCAACAAGCCAGACTTCCCCATGCAGATTCGGGACTACCCTCTTGACGAATTCGACCTCAACTCCCCCTACGAAAAGCGCATCGAATACGCTCGTGAACTTGTCTTCGGGCGCGATTACGAGAATTACAAGGACCAGATCAACCGCCTTATCGACAACAACTTCACCCAGGTCTCCCACACCCTCGCTGAACATCTTACAAAAGTCAGTGCACGCCAGTGGAGATTATACGCCTGCCTGGACATTGCCATGATTGCGATGATGGTGACTGTCATCATCATCGTCCGGCTCCTGCAACACCAGCGTGAGCATGCCAATACTTTGATGCGCAACATTCTAGATAATATGCCAGTGCTCCTATACATCAAAAATGGACGCTCTGGACACTACATTGACGCCAACGCCGCCTTCCTCAAATTCGCCGACAAACAAAACCTAGAGGAAATCATCGACCAAGACGACTACGCCATCTTCGACAAGCACACCGCCAAGAACTTTATCGACAATGACACTAAGGCGCTTCTCAGCCGCGGTCCCATCACCTTCCAGGACACATTCACTGCCCCGAACGGCACACAGCGCCGTTTCCGCGTCACCCAATTCTACATTGACCACCTGGGAGTGCCGTGCGTCTTCGCGCTGGCCACCGATCTCACTGCCAGCGAGGAGGCCAATTCCAATGCAAGTGCGCTCGCCGAAATCCTCCTCTACCTCCGCAAGGACACGGACATAGCCGCCCCCATCCATATCCTCAAAACTATCCGCGAACGCACCGATGCCGACTATGCCCTCATCACCCGCTATGACCCGCAAAATGACTGCTGTCTCATTGAGAAGGGAGCCAGCATCGATCGCTACAACACGCCACTGGCCAAGCCAATACCCTGTTCCTACAACGATCTCAAGGACATCGTGAAGCAAATCCAGCAAGCGCACGGCTATGTCTTCAGCCCTGAGAATCTGGAAACCCTGCGCACCGCCTGCCTCAAGCAGGGCGGTGATAACACGACCATTCCCAAATGCGCCACCATGATCGCCTTCCCCATCTTCGTCCATCACGAACTTTGGGGAAATCTCAGTCTGGCATACAAAGTCCCACACCAGTTGAGCAATGCCGAAAAGGAATTCGGCTACCGTTGCAGTGAAATCTTGGAGTTTTCGCTTGAGCGCTTGCTCCATTATCGTAAACTCCAGGATGCTCTGGACCAGGCTCTTGCGGTGGCAAAAAACGAAGTCCCCCAAGTGGATGCCACCAAAGGTTCGACCACTTCCGATGCCTGACATGCGTCGCATGGTTTCATATCATTCCGAAACTCGGTCATGACGCACTTGTCTCTCTCCGACTACCACACGAATCCTTGAAGGCACTCCAATAGTTTCATTCCCATTGCTTTGATGAAATGAAGCAATCCCATGACATCTATTTAGGCATTGACCTGGGGACCTCGACCATCAAGGTCGTCGTGGCGCATTTTACGCCGGACAACACTCTCGAGTTCTTGGGCAAGGGCGAAGTGCCTTCCCTCTCCATGTTCAAGGGCGAACCTGATCAGCCCGGCATTGTGACGGAACAGCTCTTCCAGGCCATCGAAGCCGCCCTCAAAAGCACCGCGCTGCGCGACTTCCCCAACCACATCGCCTTGGCACTTTCCGGTGGTTATCTCCAGACCAACACGGTCTCCGCCACCATTGACATCCCCAGCGGACTCCCCATCACCGAAAACGACTGCGTGACCGTGATGCGCCAGGTCTATGACCAGCTCACTCCGGCCGACGGTCAGACAGGCGTCGTGCCTTACGGAAAAATTCCCCTCTCCACTGTGGTAACCCGCAATTTCCGGCTTGCCGACGGCCGAATCGTCTTTGCGCCAATGACCCAGATCTCCTCCAAGCTGACCTACGATGCACTCTATTTCGCACTCGACCGTGAGCGCTACCAGCGCATCATCAGCATCATTGACGAGGCTCTGATGAGTCGGCGTGTCGATTTCACTGTGCCTGTCCCCCTGGCACTCTCCTGTGCAATCTGCCCCCCCGCCAGCATTGGGGACAATCTTCCGCTGCCGCTGATCATCGACCTCGGTGCCGGCGTGACCTCGCTCTCCATGCCCACGCCCACTGGCTGGTTGCTGGCCGAACAAATCTCCATCGGATGCGACCACTTGGCCAACGACATCAGCCTCGTCTTTGAACTCAACGACATCAAGACAGCGCGTGCGCTAGTACGGGATTTGGGCACCTACCGATGCACCGCCATACCTGTTCAAGACGGCGATGCACGGATGCTCACCTTTCTCTCCAAAGGCGGCAAGCTGGAAATCTCTGCCAACGACCTGGAGAATGTCATCGAAGCAAGACTCCGTGAACTTTTTACCATCATCGTCCAACGACTGGAGGAAAACCAGGCCTACGACTGGCTGGACCAAGAGATCTTGCTCACGGGCGACGGTGCATTGATCCCTCGTATCACCGAACTGGCCGGCAGTATCTTAAAGCGCAAGGTCCGCCTTGCCACCCCTTACAAGGTGAACGCCGTCCGCTTCTTCGACAACCTTCCCCCACGCTACATCACCATCTGCGGACTGCTCCGTGCTGCACGGCAGGAACAGTTACTGACGGAAGAACGTGACCAGCAGGGCAATGTGCTCGACCGCATTGGCAATGGTCTCCGCAAAGCCTGGCAGGCCATTTTCGAGTGGTAGCTTTTTCTTACAATTCTACGGGGGCCTGACTCCCCCGCCCCATCGACAGTTCCATACCGCGCCACGACCCTACAATTCTACGGAGGCTAACGCCCCCCCGCATTACATTCCTCATCCCTCATCCCTCATGACCGCCGACATTCTTCTATTAGGCATTGGCACCGCCGGCTCCCGTGCGGCGTATTACATCTACCAGCGAGGTGGATTGCCTGGTCTGCGCATCATGGCAGCGGACTCAGGGGATGAAGGAACCGAACTCACTCCCATTATCAACTGCGCACATCTTCCTCTTCCCCCGAAAGTTCCGGCAGGAGAAGCCGCGCGAGCTGCAAACGACGCTCTGAATGGCATTTTGGAAGCCGAACGAAAGAACGCGCAGATGCTCTTCATCGTCACCTGTCTCGGCGGTGCCACAGGTGCCTACTACACCCAGGCGGCATTGCTCTACGCCACGCTTCACAACCTCCCCGCCGCCGCATTGGTCGCCATGCCGCACGATTTCGACAGCGAGGAATGCAAGTGGACCGCTCAGTCCACGCTAGACACCCTTCGTGCCCAGCACTTCAAGGTCTTGAGCCTGGATTGCCAGACCTTCGGAGCACTCTTTCCAGACGCCTCACGCGAAGCCGCCTACTCCCAAGCCGTCCGTTGGATTGCCGAAACCACCTTGGGCTACCTGAAGCTCTTCTCGCTACAGGAAAACCCCCGTAGTGGCGCAGGAAAAGGACCGACAGACAAACAACGCACGAGGCTGGGCACTGACAGCCTTCCTCGTGGCATCTTCACCGGTGTCCCCGCGACCTTCTACAATGGCGAGAATCTCGACCTACCCACTTACTGGCGCATTCAAACCCAACCCAAATAACGAAAAACTCAACGTTTCAAAGCAAATCATCCCATGACTAGCATTGCTGCATCTCTGAAATCCCTGGCGGCAATCTCCCGCCAATACGGCTCCGACCCAGAATATGTCTTCCTTGGCGGTGGAAACACCTCCTTCAAGACCAAAACCGACCTCTACATCAAGCCCTCTGGCGTGGCTCTGGCGACCATCCAGCCCGAGCAGTTCCTGAAGATGGACCGCAAAGACCTCCAGAAGGTCTTCACCGAAGGGCCAAAGGTCGATGGCGATGCCCGCGAGGCACTCGTCAAGGCATTGCAGCTGGCCGCAGTGCGACCACAGGGCGCGGGACGCCCCTCTGTTGAGGCACCGGTCCACGAGATTATCCAGTATCAGTTTGTAGTTCACACACATCCTGCATTGGTCAATGGTTTGACCTGCGCCAAGAACGGCAAAGCCGCCTGCGCAAAGCTTTTCCCGAAAGCCATCTGGCTGGACTACTGCAACCCCGGCAGCACGCTCGCCTTCAATGTCAAAGCGGCGCTGGACGCTGCCGCAAAGAAAACCGGCAAGCAGCCGCAGGTGATTTTCCTGCAAAAGCACGGCGTCTTCATCGGCGCGGACACCTGCGAGGAGGTCGCCAAGCTCTACAGCCAGGTGATGGACACCCTCAAGAAGGCCTACAAGAAGGCGAAGATCGACGTGGCAGATCCCGACCTGGGCACCATCGCTGACGACGCACTCCTCGAGACCGCTCCGGTTCTGCGCACGCTACTCTCCGATGCGGACGGCAACCGCGCCATCGTGAAGGCGGTCGGCAACTCCGCCGCTTTTGCGGGACCGCTGACTCCGGACCACATCGTCTATGCCAAGTCCTTCGCCTACAAGGGTCCGGCGGATGCGGCGAGCCTTGACGCCTTCCAGAAGAAATTTGGCTACCAGCCGAAGGTTCTTGAGATTCCCGGCAAGGGCCTTTTCACCGCCGGTGCCACGCTCAACGATGCGAAATCTTCCGCCATCGCATTGGGCAACGCCCGCAAGATCGAAGCGCTCACGGCGGCCTTCGGCGGTCCTAACTACCTGACCAAGAAGGAGTATTCCTTCATCGAAAACTGGGAGGTCGAGTCCTACCGCCGCTCCATGAACGGAACGGCCGGTGCCAGCCGCCTCGCCAATCGCGTCTGCGTCGTCACCGGCGGCGCTCAGGGCTTCGGATTGGGCATTGCCGAACACCTCATCGCCCAAGGCGGCACTCTCGTCCTCGCCGACATGAACTACGATGGTGCCAAGGCTGCGGCGGATGACCTCTGCGCACGCTTCGGCAAGAACCGCGCCTTCGCAGTAGCGGTCAATGTCGCAGACGAGGCGTCCGTGGAGAAGATGATGGCCGACATCGTGCGGGAGGTCGGCGGCATCGACCTCTTTGTGAACAACGCCGGCGTGGTGCGCTCCGGCTCCGTGATGGAACTCACCCTCAAGGACTTCTCATTTGTAACCAACATCAACTACATCGGTTACTTCCTCTGTTCCAAATACGCCTCCCGTGTGATGGCCACGCAGATGACCTCGCCTGACAGCCGCTGGACCGACATCGTGCAAGTCAACTCAAAGAGCGGCCTGGAGGGTTCCAACAAGAACGGCGCCTACGCGGGCTCAAAATTCGGCGGCATCGGCCTCACCCAGTCCTTTGCCAAGGAACTGGTCACCAGCCACATCAAGGTCAATTCCGTATGTCCAGGCAACTACTTGGACGGCCCGCTCTGGAGCGATCCCGTGAACGGACTTTTCGTGCAATACCTCCAGGCCGGCAAGGTCCCCGGCGCCAAGAATGTCGAGGACGTCCGCGAGTTCTACATGGCGAAAGTGCCGATGCACCGTGGATGCCTGCCCTCCGATGTCGCACGCGCCATCATCTACTGCGTCGAACAGGAGTATGAGACCGGCCAGGCCATCCCCGTGACCGGTGGCCAGAACATGCTCCACGCATAACCACACATCCACTTGCCACCAACTCTTTAGGCGCCCGACCACAGGTCGGGCGTTTGTTGTTTTAGGGGATTGACAAGCTCATAGTTATTCGGTTAAAATGGAATAAGTTAAGCGTTGATATGTCATAAACCAATGGAGCATTTGGGACTCTTGGGATCTGCGGGATTGGCGGGATTTAACCCAACATCACTCGCCCCAAGCGTCACAAGTGTCTCAATCGTCCCATTTTGGCAAGTTAAAGATATCATTCCTAAAATTTCCCGCGATGGGGCGAGTAAACTATCCTGGCTATTACTTGTTTTATCGGACGGCAAGTATGTGCATCTAGGCAAAACATATTCCATTACTTGAAATTCCCAGTTTTTGTACCTATAATTATAAAAAGTCTTGGAAAATGTCAAAAAATCCTAACTTTTAGGGATCCCCATGAAAAAGTCCTTCACCCTCATCGAACTCCTTGTCGTCATCGCGATCATTGCAATTCTGGCCTCCATGCTCCTGCCCGCGCTCTCCAAGGCGCGCGAGAAGGCCAAAACCATCTCTTGCCTCAACAACATGAAACAGACTGCCTTGGGGATGCTGATGTACGCTGACGACAATGGCGGTATCATGTTGTGCGCCATTCACGAGAACAACACCGACGCACCCACCCAGCCCAGCTGGATCGGCTACCGTGCCTTCTACTCCAATGTGGACTGGTACAAGAAAAACTGGAACAACGACGCCAATTTCAAGGACACTGGCTCGAAGCCTGGCCTGAAGATGGCCTTGAGCCAAGGCTATTACTCCGGCTGGGTGGACGAGTGCCCGACCGCCCGCACCAAGCGGTCAACCCGCCCCGTGTGGCTCCACGAGTACTGCTACGCGATGCCCGCCTTCAACCGTTCCTACGGTGCCTGCCCCGGCGCCTACGCCGACGGTTCCAACGACAACAAGAACCGCAATTTCATGAACTTCAGCAACGCCGTCTGCGGTCCTGGCAAGGCGTGGCTGCTCGCCGACTCCATGCATCAGACCACGCCGGACAAATCCGAATACGGCTACTCCCGCGCCTGGGTCAACATGCCCAACTCCGAGACCAACGGCAAACTCGCCGCGCGTCACCTCCAAAAAGGCAACATGGCCTATGCCGATGGCCATGCAGCAACCCTCGGCTATCAGCAGATGGCTCAGGAAATCGCCTATGTCTGCTACTGGGTGAACCCTCAGTACATGTGGCTCGGCGGTGCCGGCGGTGCCCTCATCCAGGTCAATGTGGACACCACCACCGTGCGCTATGCATCTTGGGACAACACCTGAGCTGGCCGAAGATACATTCCCTTTGATTTCATACGCCGTCCGGGCCTACCTTGGACGGCGCTTTTTTTGCCGTGAACCTTGATTATTCTCAAAAAGTACCTATAATTACCAATAAGTCGTAATTCTTCTCTTTTTTAACCAATTCTTCCTATTTTTTCCATTATCTTCTAATGAAAAAGTCCTTCACCCTGATTGAACTGTTGGTTGTCATCGCGATCATCGCCATTTTGGCCTCCATGCTTCTGCCGGCACTCTCCAAGGCGCGCGAGAAAGCCAAGAGTATCTCCTGCCTGAACAACATCAAGCAGTGTACGCTGGGCATTCTGATGTACGCGGACGACAACGGCGGCGTGGTGGTCTCCGGATGCACCTCCGCATGGACGGCAGGTGCGACCGGCGACTACCTGGGCTGGCGCGTAGTTTACTCCAACATCGAGACCTACAAGAACTGGAAATACCAGACCTGGGCTCCCAACCTGACGGTTGAATTGGGTCAGGGCTACTATGCCGGCTGGGTGGACGAGTGTCCCAGTGCTCGTAGCGCCCACCACAACCCCGGCATGGTCGGTGACCAGTCCTACGCGATGCCTGCCTTCAACCGTTCCTACGGCGCAATGCCCGGCGCATACGTCAACCAGGACATCTGCGGATATCCGTATCGCAATTTCTTCAAGTACGACAATGCGGTCGGCGGTCCCGCCAGGTCCTGGTTCATCGCCGACGGGCATTTCGCCAGCGACAACCCCTGGCCGCAGGATGGCCGCGAGGTGAGCCACAACTACATCGGCCAGCCCAACCAGCAAAGCCACAGCCTGGCCGCCAAGCACCTCCAGAAGGGCAACATGTCCTTCGCCGACGGCCATGCCGCAACTCTGGACTATCGCCAAATGCAGTATTATGTCGCCATCGTCTGCTACTGGGTGTCCCCGCAGTACATCTGGGTAGGCGGCAAGGGTGGAGCGTATGTCCCGGTGGACATCAACATCCCCGAGGCCGAAAAGTGCAAGCAGTGGGACTAATCCCCGCATAGGATTCTTTTCTTAAAAGAAGGCGCGCCGTCGCGGTGCGCCTTTTTCGTGGTGTCATTTCACAAACCGCTTCGCAATTTTCAACTTATGCATTAAATTATTATGTTTGCCCTATCGATTGGGGCAATTGCCATGCCAGAAACCACTATGTTCAACGAACTTGCCATCGCACTCAACGACCAGATCCAGGCCGTCAACCCCGTCGCCTACGAGATGCTTTCCGCACTCGGCCAGCGCATCTACTTCCCCAGCAAGGGCATCCTCAGCCAGTCCGCCGAGGCAAGGACCCTGGCCAAGAAGTTCAATGCGACCATCGGGACCGCGCTTCTGAACCACCAGGCAATGTGTCTGCCGTGCGTGATGGACTCCCTCCCCGATTTCTCGCCCAATGACGCCCTGCTCTATGCGCCTTCCTATGGTCAAAAGCCCCTTCGAGAAGCCTGGAAGGAGAAGATCCTGCATGACAATCCAAGTCTGGGCACCGTGCCTTTCAGTCTCCCCGTGGTCACCAACGGACTCTCACAGGCACTTTCCCTGGCGGGCGACCTTTTTCTTGACCCAGGCGATTCCGTTTTAATTCCCAACATGAACTGGGACAACTATATATTGAATTTCTCAGATCGCCTCCAGACAAATCTGCACTTTTTCCCATTCTTCCTGGCAAGCCATCTCAACACGACGGCCTTTGCTGAAGCACTCGGCAGTTATTCTGCGGGTCAGAAGGTCTTTGTCATCCTGAACTTCCCGAACAACCCCACAGGCTATACTCCCCTGGAAGTCGAGGCACAGGCACTGGCCGATGCACTTTTGACAACCGCCGAGCGTGGTGTAAAGGTCGTGGCATTGATCGACGACGCCTACTACGGTCTCTTCTTCGACCCGGCCTGCCAGCAGGAGTCCCTCTTCTGCAAGATCGCGGGAAAATCCCGTAATTTACTGGCAATCAAGGCAGATGCCGCAACCAAGGAGTGCTATGTCTGGGGGTTGCGTACGGGATTCCTCTCCTTCGCCATCGGCGGTGCCGAGAATGACAGCCCGCTCTTCTCCGCCCTGGAGGCAAAGACCGCCGGACTCATTCGCGCGACCATCAGCAACTGCTCCGCACTTTCCCAGAAAATCATCACCAAGGCACTGACCTCCGGGAAATTCTACGAACAGCGCGCGGCGAATGTCGCCATCATGCACGAGCGGTGCAACGCCGTCACGAAGACGCTTGCCGAACATCCGGAATACCGCGAACAATTCATCGCCTACCCTTTCAACAGCGGTTATTTCATGTGCCTCAAGATTCTCAAGACTACCACCGCGAAACTTCGACGCCGACTGCTGGATCACTATGCCACTGGCGGTATCGCCATGAGCGACACCGACTTCCGGCTTGCCTTCTCCTGTGTCGAAAAAGAGCAGATCCCCGAGCTCTTCGCGACGATCTACCAGGCCTGCAAAGACCTTGCTTAGCGCTTTGTCTCACAATCTTGTAAAACGGTGGTATATTTCCACCGATGACGGTTTTTGATGCCCGAAATCACGCATCGTCGGCAATTCTGCCGACGATGCTCATCCCTAAACCAACCAATCCTGGAGATTACCATGGCTGCTGAAGTGAAGCAAGATGTCTGCGTCGGTTGCGGCGTGTGCGAAGGTGCGTGCCCGGTGGGCGCAATCAAAGTCGATGGAACCGCGAAGGTGGATGCCGAGGCGTGCGTTTCCTGCGGTGCCTGCGCGGGCGAGTGCCCTGCCGGCGCAATCGAGGTGAAATAGCCAACCATCCTGGCTTTCCTGCACGGCCGGCGCCTCGCGTCGGCCGTTTTTGTTTTGCCGTTTCCCCATCCCCCAAGGGCTCTTTCTCCAGCCCTTTTATCTGATATTAATAATGAATACCGATTTAGTTATCATCGGCGCCGGCGCGGCGGGGCTTTTCGCGGCCTGCGAAGCAGCGGATGCGGGATTGCATGCGGTGCTTCTGGAGCGGCGGCACCGCCCCGGTCAGAAACTCCTGATGTGCGGAAACAACCGTTGCAACCTCAGTCATGCCGGCACCGCCGAAGAGTTGCTTCGCGCCTACGGAACTCCTGTACGCGATTTTCTTGCGACCGCCATCCGCGCCCTCCCCCCAAGTGAATTGCAGCGCTGGTTCCAGAACCGCTTAGGCTTGCGAACCAAGTTGTTAGGAAAGCGCATCTATCCCGCCAGCGAAAAAGGCGACGATGTCCTGCACGCCTTTCTCGACCATCTTCGGGACCGCGATTTTCCCGTCATCTACAGTGCCGCAGCCGAAGCAATTCAGCCCATGGAAGACGGCTTCCAGGTAGTCACCGGCAATTTCACGCTAGACACACGGAATCTCCTCCTCACTATCGGGGGCTTCTCCTATCCCAGAACCGGCTCCGTTGGAAACGGCGAGCGCTTCGGCAAATCGCTCGGCATCCCCTTCGAACCCGCCCGTGCGGGGTTGGTCGGTCTGGAACTTCCGTCCAGGAACCCCCTGGCACGGATTCCCGCCTCCACCGATGTCCAGGAAGTCATCGTGAGTGCACCAGACCTTCCATCGTCAATCGGCAACCTGCTCGTAGAGAATGGCGTATTGCGCGGATCAGCCGTTTTTGATCTTACCCGCATGGCGGCACGCCAGAACCGAGACGACTTCCGGATTGCCATTGATTTCTTCCCCCAGGAATCCCTCGCCCAACTCAATCGACGTCTCCAGGCACTTCTTGTCCGCGTCGGCGGAAACCTCCGCACCGCCATCAACGCCATCGGATTGCCACCGATGCTCGCCGCCGCCTTGGCCGAGGATGGTGTGGAAACCGCCGAACAGCTCAAGGATTACCGCCCCGGGGAACTGCGTCCACGACCGCTCAAGGAGGCTATTGTGACCGTCGGCGGACTCGCCCGCAGCGCCTTCGACCCAGAAACTATGCAATGTCGGCTACTTCCAGGACTTTATGCAGCCGGCGAGGTGCTTGACATTGACGGGCCCACCGGTGGCTACAACCTTCACGCCGCTTTTGCGACTGCGCACCTGGCAATGGCGCATCTCGTCAGCCGATTGAGCCATCCCTCCGCTGGACTGCGCCGACGAGATGACCGCCAGGCGGACAATCGCCCGCTCTCGCGCAAATCGGATCCCCGCAAATCCGCCTGGGGAAAACACTTCTGGGACGGGAAGCGGCCCCTGCGGTAAGGCATTGCACAGGATTCGGGGCCAAAACTCAAAACATAGCCCCGCCACCGGCGATGATTTTCGCATTTTGGATTGCGGAGTTGAAAAGATGGATTATATTAAGTAGTTGCACTATCATTTTTGTTAATCTGTTCTTTCAACGTTTGTCAAGGAATTAAGATGGCTGTCAAGATTCGTCTTCGTCGCACTGGCACGCGCAATGCCGCATGCTGGCGTATTGTTGTCGCGGATGCCCGTTCTCCCCGCGATGGTCGCTTCATTGAAAATCTGGGATTCTACGATCCCCGTCATGATACTGAGAAACTGGATTTGGAGCGCACGAAATACTGGTTGAGCCATGGTGCGCAGCCATCTGAGACTGTGACGGATATCATCAAGCGCGCCGAAGAAGGCAAGCCCTTCCCGCCCCGCAAGGCCCAGAAGCCGCAGGCCGCTCCTGCCCCCAAGAAGGTCGCCGCCCCTGCTGAGGAAGCTCCGGCTGAGGCACCCGCCGAGGAAGCCCCGGCCGAGGCCTAGGCTCCGTGCATTATGTCATTCTCTTTTCTGAAACGTCTATTCGGCGCAGAACCCCAAGAGGGAGGTGCTCTGCCCCCCATCGTTGAGGATGCGTCGCCAGAAGCGCCCGCTGTTGCGGACGCCGTGGTGCCGGATCAGCCCGCGAACTTCGCTGGGCTGCAGAATTTCGTGCGTTATATGGCGTGCAGCCTGGTGGATCATCCAGATCAGGTCACCCTGACCACTGCCACGAAAAACGACCTCACCATCATCCAGATTCACTGCGTCAAAAAAGACATCGGGAAACTCATCGGCAAGAGCGGAAAGACCATCACGGCTTTGCGTACTCTTGTCTCCAGCGCCGCCAGCCGTGCGCGACAGCGGGTGACCGTCGATGTCATGGACGAATAAGTCCTACGTCGTCTCCCCAATATGCAGATTGACATCGTCAGCCTGTTCCCTTCCATCTGCCAAGGCGCCTTGCAGGAGTCCATCATCGGGCGCGCCTGGAAAGACGGGATTGTGAAGCTCAATTTTGTGGATCTGCGTGACTACACGCACGATGCCCGCAAGACCGTTGATGACACCCCCTATGGCGGCGGTGCCGGAATGGTCCTGCGCCCGGAGCCCATCTTTGAGTGCCTGGCCGACTTGCGCACGCCGGATTCTCATGTCGTGCTGATGACCCCACAGGGGACGCCCTTCTGCCAGGCGAAAGCACGGCAGTTTGCACAGCTCTCCCACCTCATCCTCATCTGTGGACACTACGAGGGCATCGATGAACGCGCGCGGCAGTGCCTGATGGACGAGGAGCTCTCGCTGGGCGACTATGTCCTGACCAACGGCGCCATTGCGGCTTCCGTGGTCACGGATGCCGTGGTGCGTCTGCTCCCCGGGGCACTGGGCAAAGATGCTTCCAGCGAAGAAGAATCCTTTGGCAACGAACCGCTTTTGGAGTATCCGCATTTCACCCGTCCAGTGGAATACAAGGGAATGCGGGTGCCGGAGATTTTGCTTTCGGGCAACCATCAGGAAATTGAGGCGTGGCGCCTGGAGCAACGGGTCGTGCGCACCGTCTCGCGACGCCCCGACCTGCTTTAAGCCTTTTGATCACTCCCGAAGCCTGGCTTTGGGAAGAACCCCCTTTTGCTTATTCAACAACTACTGTTCCATAGGAGTCCAACCCAATGAACACGATTCAGAAGATCCATCAAGAGAACCTGAAGACCGATGTCCCCCAGATGAATGTCGGTGACACCGTTCAGGTCGGCTTCCGCATCATCGAAGGCGGCAAGGAGCGTATTCAGAATTTCACCGGCGTGATCATCGCCAAGAAAGGCACTGGCATCTCCCAGAGCCTCACGCTCCGTCGCGTCCAAGCTGGTCAAGGCGTCGAGCGCGTGGTGCCGATTCATTCCCCGCGCGTCGCCACCTTCAAGGTGACCCGCCGCGGTCTGGTTCGCCGTGCCAAGCTCTACTATCTGCGGCACCAGGTCGGCAAGGCCGCCAAGGTCAAGGCTGCGGACGAGAAATAACGCCACGCCTTTCGTTTTCGGACGCAACTTTGGTGCGTCCATTGCATCGGCTGGGAGCTTTTGCCCTCGGCTTTTCGTGAGAAAAGGCACGGCGACGTGCCTTTTCTTGCTATTGAGGCAAT
>JAFXSU010000324.1 GCA_017525435.1 Victivallales bacterium | reverse complement strand
GACGACGATGACGACGATGACGACGACAGCGACAGCAACGGAAGCGGCGGTGGCCGTCTATACGACGGCGGTGGTGCTCGACGCAAGGACGAAAAGTTCTACCGCATTGAGTCCATGTTCCGCGCGTGGGGCATCCCGATGCCATACGGTGCCAGCATCAGCTACTACCCGCGCGCCGGCAAACTGATTGTTCACCACACGGTTGAACAGCAGCGCGTCATCAAGAACATCCTGGAGGAAATCAACCAGACTCCGAAACAGGTTAACATCTCGGCCAAGTTCGTTGAAATTGCTCAGGATGACCTCGACACTCTCGGATTCGAGTGGGACTTCATCGGTGGCGGCGTGACCTACCGCGGAGCCTCCGCCGGCACCGAGCAGGCTCTCGTCAATTCTCGTGGCGGCACCCGCACCGGCAACTTCATGTTGGGACTGGGAAGCCAGGCAGCTGGCGGACCAATCGCAATCTCCAACGGTCTGCGCTTTGCCAGCGACATCTTCACCAGCGTCACTGGTAATGTTGACAAGCTCTTCAATGTCTATACCGTCCTGGGCAACTACGCCTTTAACACGGTGATTCATGCCTTGGAGCAGTCCAAGAACACCGATGTTCTCTCCGCGCCGATGGTCACCACCATCAGTGGCATGACCGCCCAGCTGAAGGTCACCACCCAGCGTCGTTTCGCCACCGATTGGACGGAGCCTGACATGGATACCACTAACACTGACAGCGGAATTGTCACTTCCTACACGCCTTCCATCCCCTCTGGATGGCAAGAAGTCAGCTTGGGTGTGGTTCTCGATGTCACCCCGACCGTGGCACCGGACGGCTACTCCATCTATGTCGATATGCTTCCCTCCATCACCGAGCTGGTTGGCTATGACACCACCTACAATACGACTGCATTGGTCGGTGGCAATGAAGTGCCGATGAATTTCACTACGCCGATCTTCACTCGTCGTGAAATCCTCACCCAGCTGGTGGTTTACGATAACGAGACAATCGTGATGGGCGGTCTGATCCAAGAGAGACTCGAGCGCTTTGAAGACAAGATTCCGCTGCTCGGACATCTCCCCGTGATTGGACACCTCTTCACCAGCCGTGGCGAACAGAGCACGAAGACCAACTTGATGATGTTCGTGAATGTCCGCCTGGTCAAGCCGGATGGCCAGCCGCTCCGTGCTAACGAAATCCGCGGTCTGCCGGACTTCCGCCACTAATTCAAGCATCGGTCACTTGACCTGATAACCCTCCACTGCCGGGCTGGATGAAAATTTCCACCCGGCAGTTTTTTATCCGCCGACAGCAATTTACCGTAACATGCCTCTGTTCGACTACGAATGCCCCAACTGCGGAAAAATCTCTGAAATCCGCGTGGTGAAATATGACGACCAGCCCGCCTGCCCTCACTGCGGTGCCACCGGTCTCAAGAAACTTCCTGCGCTTTTCGCCCCTGGAAACGCGCTTCCAGATTGCGCACACGCCGACTCCTGCGCAACCGCACACAATGGCGGGCACCACTGCTGCAACGGTTGCTGTCATCATTAATCACTGGAATCAAACACCATACAAGGATTTTAGTTCCCACATGTTGAACTTCACGAAACGGCGAATTTTAGTTCCGAACGCATCGTGTTCCTGGGCCTCGAAGATGGTTTTGAATCCGGCACTGACCGCCGACCCGCAGGATCCAGACACGCTCTATATGCTCTTCCGCTCCACTGGTCCTTGGGAACAAGCGACCATCCCTGGCAAGCCCCTGCCCTACCCGATTTTCCTTGGTCTAGGTATTAGTCGGGATGGCGGCGAAAACTGGGACTTCGATTTCAGCCGCCCTGCACTTGCCCCGCAGCTCCTTTACAATCGTCAGGAATTTGATGACAAGTTGTTGCGTAATGGAAAGATGTTCGATTATTCAAACGGCTGCATCGAGGATCCCAGGCTCTTCTATTTCGAGAACCAGCTCTACCTGACCGTTGCCTGCCGCGCCTTCCCGCCCGGTCCCTATTGGGAACACGATGAACCAGCGCAGTGCCAGCCGGACTGGGTGAAGGACGCCCCAGAACTCGGCCCTGCTGTCCTGGAGAACCGCACCGCAACGATGCTCTTTCGCGTTGACCTAGAGGCCCTGAAAGCCCGTGACTACGATCATGCTTTCACGATGATCGCACCGCTTCATCAGCCAGATGTGAGCGATGACCGCGATGTGGTGCTCTTCCCAAGACGGCTGAAAATCGACGGCCGCGACCGCATTGTTTGCATCCATCGGCCCAAGACGCCGTGGAATTATCCAGAGGGGCGCGCCTGCACTGCACCATCCATCTTCCTGGCCTTGGCTGACGACCTCCAGGATTTCCACGCCGGCAAGGCCGAAGAGCATCTTTTTGCCGTTCCGAAATACCCCTGGGAGGCCAACCGTATCGGCCCCAGCTGGGCACCCATCGAGCTCACGCAGGGCAAGTGGTTGCTACCATATCATGGGAAACAGGACGATGCGGTCGGCTACACCCAGTCCTTCATGATTCTGGAGGAACAGCCTGCAGGACTGCCCAAGATTACCTGCCGCCCCCCCGGACGGATGCTCTTCGCCGACCTCCCATGGGAATTGGAAGGCGACTTCACCATCCCCTGCCTCTTCACCTGCTCTGGAGTCATTTGCCCCGACGGAACCCTGCTCATGGGCTATGGTGCCGCTGACCGCGTGGTCGGGCTGGTCTCCTGCAATTTCCAGGAACTGCTCGACACCCTGAAATAAATGGCACGCAGCAGGTGTCAATGTTCGGGAACTATACTGTTGAGTTGGGGAAAGGATTGGGATGCAAAGGCAAGCCCTTGAATCCGTGAATTTTAGGTGGACGTACTGCCGGCGCCCTCGCCGACAGAAAATGCGTTGTGCTGGTGTCCCGCCAGCACAAAGTAAAATTCACGGATTCAGCCCCCCAAAAGAGGCGTAGGAATTCAGCCCCAGTGACTTGTCATGCCGTAGCGTAAAAAGCGAAGGCAGAAGCGAAGCGGAACTCGGGGGCACCTGATTGCACTTCTACAAAATCTACGGGAGCTGTCGCCCCCGTACCCCTGCAACTTGAAAAACCAGCTTAGTTAGGTATCCGCTTAGGAAATATTGCAATTGCTAATTGCTAATCGCTAATCGCTAATTGCTAATTGCTTCCAAAAAGTTGTCCGACAATGACTTGAGGCGGTCGAGGTAATAGGCGACATTTTCGTCTCGTACAGTGTTGTCGATTTCCTCATCAAGCTTGCTGTTGTCGGCCACGGATGGCTTTTTGCGGGTGCCGGTTACATAATATTTGAGCGTATCACCCGGCTGATAGTCACGCGTTTTAGCACGTGCGGCCAGTTCATAGACCGCCTGCCGGCTCTTGCCTTTCTTGCGACCATCCAGATAAGTCTCGACAGTCTGGTTGAGGCTCGCGCGCTGGAGGAAGTCCGTCAGCGGGAAACGATGTTCGCGGATAGCCTCCTCGACTTCGGCGGTATAAGACGGCACCTCAGCGCCCCGCCCATTCAGGATACGCTCCACCGCGCCATCCACATATCGACGCAAAAACGGCTCCATGCTACGGGAACGAAGTGCCGCCCCTCGCAGGATGACATGTCCATTTTCCTCCAGTAGGGCATAGTTCTTGCTCTTGTAGGAGAACATCACCGCATACACGCCGTCCAGCTCGACCTCGATGCCCGGCGGCAGTTCTTGCTGGATGCGTTGACGCATTGCTTCAACCGTAGTTTCCTCCGGCGGAACGAAGTAGATGCCATCGGTATCCATCTCGACCACAATTGCACCAGCCTCCGTGAGGTGGTCGCGCATGCCCCCCAGGATTTCGCGGCCGGTGGCGGTCACTTCGCGTGCCATCATATAGTCATTGAAGGTGCCTTGCGCAAAACCGAGATAGCCGTAGAAGGAGTTGATGAGAATCTTGAAAGATGCCTGAAGCGCAGAATAGTAGTCGCGTTCCTCGGCAGTGCTCGCCATGCGAGAGGCATCCTTGGCCTGAAGTCGAAATTGTCGTAAATTGTCCAGAATTGTCAAAAAGACACCACGCACATCGGTGCTTGGCGAGAGACGTTTGGCTAAAATGACAGAAGGATACAGCGAACGCACATCGATGTGCCAGACAGGACGGAAAAGGCCTGTCTGACTGGCTTCGGTAAGCGCTCCCTCAAAAGCGACAGCGGCCTGCGGGCTTGGAAGCGCCGCGCCGGCCACGAGGTATTCTGCGCAAAGCATCCCGTCGATACGGGTTGCATTGCCCCGGATGACGCAATTCTGGTAAGAGAGCGGGAGCAGCTGCGTCTGGTAGAAGTAACTCGCAGAGAGTATCTTGGAAAGTCCATCCGTCTCGCGCACATCATCCAGGTTGTAGCGTTTGAGACGCTCCAAGTCCGTCTCGTAAAGATGGGTGATCGCATTGCCTTCCACATAGGTTCGATCGGGCTTGGCAATCCCGAAATACTTCGCGGAGTATTTGAGGCCATAGCTGTCCATTTCGCGCTTGGTGTTGTCGGCCAGGCGCACCAGATGGTAGGTGTCCACCACATGACGACCATAGATGTCGTATCGCATGTAGTTGATGGTCTTCTCGGCGATGGTGAAGCGCGAGGCACGGCTTTTGGCGATACGCCCATGACGCCCAATCGCAAAGGGGATTTTGTAGCGTTTGCAACGCGTTTCCAGATACGGCAGGTCGAAATTGAAAAGATTATGGCCTTCCAAGACATCGGGGTCGCGCTCCTGGATTACCTCCAGCGTGCGCGTCAGGAGTCCCGCCTCGCCTCCACACTCGCGTTCGGTCAGGCAGACCTCGAAACCCGTGCTGTCCGTGAGCGCGACCATGAAGATTTCATCGCCTTCGACCTTGGCGTCGCAGAACTTGCCGGGAACGGAGGAGCGGCACTCGATATCCAACTGCATCCGGCGCAGTTCCCGGAAGGTCATTCCGTGGAAGAGGCGTGCCTGGAGGGCAATCATCGCCTGCTGCATCAAGTCCGTGAAGACACGATACGGTGCCAGTGGCGAGCTGGGATTCTGCCCCGTGAGTTTCTTGAGCTGCTTCACCGCCGCCTCGTAGGACTTCACCTCTGGGAACTCCACTCTTGCCCGCATTGCGCCAGTGCCCTCAAGTGCCTGCACGCCACAGTTGTCGGAGAGCTGCGCACCCAAATCCACGCCTGCGGTCAAGAGCCAAGGACGGAACTCGACCACTTGACTGGTCACCTGGTCATCCGCCCCCCGGAAAAACAGTTCGGCATGGCTCCCGTCAGCAATTTCCAGTGCCACCAGTCGCTCGTATGAACTATGAATCAATTCCTTTTTGGTCATCTTTTTCCTCGGTTCGCGCAGAAGAAATGTCTCAGAAGGGAAACTCCCACGGGAATGTGCATTATTTTATATTGTCAGGCGATGCCGTCTCGCACAGTAGCCGTGAATGGTATTAACTTAATACTGTTTCCGTAATCGACACCGTTTCCAAAAGAAGAAATGCTTCTTTACACCTCCACAACCGATGAAGCCACCCGTCGCGGGACGCCGCTCTGGCTGCACGCCGACTGGTTCGCTCTCCTTATTGAAGCACTCCTTCTGGCAATCGGAGTGGCGTTCATCTATGGTGCAGGAGTCCAAATCGACGGCGATCTGGCACACAAGTGGTATCGACAGCTGGCCTGGATCGGCATGGGCAGTGTGATCTATGTAGTGGCCGCCACGGTGGACTACCACTTCTGGGCACGCCACAGCTGGCTGTTTTATCTGGGGGGCGTGTTGCTTCTGGTCGTCGTACTCGTCTTCGGCAAGACGCTCAACAACACGAAGGGATGGCTGCTGGTGCCGGGCATCGGATTCCTCCAGCCTGTCGAACTGGCAAAGCCCTGCACGCTGCTCTTTTTGTCCTGGCTGGGAACCCGCCCCGCCATGCGGCAGTCCAATCTGGGAGAATGGCTTCCCGCCATCGCCCTCACATTGGTAATGCTCGTGCCCGTCGGACTCATCTGCCTCCAGCCGGATGTGGGCACGGCGATGGTTTTCTTTCCAGTCACGCTGACGCTCATTTTCCTCACCGGCTTCCGCTGGCGGTGGTTCTTCCTGGGCTTCGCACTGCTTGCGCTCGCCACGCCGTTGCTCTTCCTGGCAATGAAGCCCTATCAGCAGGATCGAGTCAAGGTTTTCGCCGAAGCCCCCGCCCAAGGCCTCATCAGCCTGGTTGCTCCTGTCCTCCCCGAAACGACTGTCACCCATGCGCGTGAATCACTGGCGAAATTTCTAGCTCCAAAAGCCGGCGAACGCAAGCCGGATGACTGGAATGCGGTGCAAAGCCTCCTGGCCGTGGGTTCCGGCGGTTTCACCGGCAAGGGCTATCTCAAAGGCACCCAACATCTGCTCGGATACCTCCCGCGAACCATCGCCACCACCGACTTCATCTTCTCCGTCATTGCCGAAGAAACAGGCTTTCTTGGCGCCGCCACCCTCCTGGCACTGCTCACCGGTTTGATGCTCTGCTTCTGCAAGACCGCATTGTTGGCACGCGACCGCCTGGGCACCTTCATCGCCGTCGGCGCAGCCGTCATCTTCACCACCCACATCGTCATCAACATCTCCATGACCATCAAGGCCGCGCCCATCGTAGGCCTGCCCCTCCCATTCGTCAGCTACGGAGGTTCGTTCATGCTGGGGACAATGCTTCTGGCCGGTCTTGTCCAAAGCGTGGAACTGCACCGCCGACGCTCGCACTTGAGCTTCGCCACCGAATCCGACGAACAAGAAAACGAGAATGACATCTGAGGACTCGCCATGACGGAATTCCCCGACGCCATCCAGAATTTCTTCTTCCCAAAGTTTGACCGGCGGTTTCTCATACGGGTCATCTGCCTGGCCGTAGTGACCTTCATCGTCTGTCGGTTCATCATCTCACCTGCCTGGACCAACGGTGGAAGCATGCTGCCTACTTACCAGGAACACCAGTTCCTCCCCGTCCTCAGGTGTAAATACTGGTTCTCCAAGCCACAGCGCGGTGACGTAGTGATGGTCCGTTTCCTCGGAAACCGCGTGATGCTCCTGAAGCGCATTGTCGCGCTCGAAGGTCAGACCGTCGAGTTCCGTGACGGCGTGCTCTATGTGGACGGCGAAGAGAGTCCTGAGGCCTGGAACCACCTCACACCCTGCGACTGGAATCTCGCACCCAGAGTCGTCCCGCCCGGAGAGGTCTATGTAATTGGCGACAACCGAAGCATGCCCATCAACGAACACCACTTCGGACATGTGCGAGCCAATCGCATTGTCGGCGCCCCCCTTTGGTAAAGAAAGTATAGAACATCTAGAACCTCTAGAAGCGCCCCCAATTTCTCATTCCTCATTCTTCATTCCGCCATGTCAGAACCTTCCACCTACCCCTTTGAAGTCCGTGTCCTGAGCGACTTGGAAAAAGTCTTCCCTACCCGCAATCTGAATGCCCCGGAACTCATCGGTCCTCTGTATGCTCTTCGAGGCGAACGCGTTTCTTTTCAGATTGCAGTGAAAAGCCCCTGTTCGACCTACCTGGTTCCGGAAGTCGCCTCGATACTGAAACCCTACATCACCATCCGCTCGGTCGAATGTGTCCCCTGCGACAACCCATGCTCGCCCGATGATCCGGATATCATCAGCGCAGAACCCGGACTCTACCCCGACCCGCTAATGCCATTGGCACGGGACAATGTTTTCTGCCTGGGCGCACGCTACTGGCAGGCCCTCTGGGTAACCGTCAGCCTCCCGCCAGACGCTCCGGCAGGGCGCCATCCTATCGCCATCACACTGCGTACCGCCACCGAAGAAGTCCCCACGCCATGGGGTCTGCCGCCCGCGCCGCCTGTTACCATATCTCTCGACCTGGAGGTCTTGCCTCTTGCCCTCCCCCCGCAGACGCTCTGGAGCTGCTCTTGGTTCTACCTGGACTGCCTGGAAAGCCACTACCGCACCAATCCCTTCGAAGAACGCTTCTGGGAAATTTTGGCGAACTATCTCAAGGACATGGCCCTCCACGGCGTCAATGTCGCCTTCACTCCGCTCTGGACACCGGAATTGGACACCGCCGTCGGACACGAGCGCCCCACCATCCAACTCCTGGGCATCACTGAGAAAAATGGCATCTACTCCTTTGATTTCAGTTTATTAAAGCGTTATATTGATCTCGCACGCCAATGTGGTATCGAATACTTCGAAATGGTCCACGCCTTCACCCAATGGGGAGCGACGGCCGCACCGAAGATTCTCGTGAACGGCGTCCGGCGCTTCGGTTGGGAGACCCCTGCCGACTCACCGCAATATCAGGAGTTCCTTGACCAGCTCCTCCCCAAGCTCGTGGACTTCCTCCGCTCCGAAGGCCTTGCCGGAAAGTGCTTCTTCCACAACTCCGACGAGCCCGGCCTCAAGGACCTTGAAAAATACCGCGACAGCCTCAGGCGTCTCCAAAAGCATCTCCCCGACGACGAGTTCCCCATCTTCGACGCACTCTCCGAGCCGGAGTTCGTCCGCCAAGGTGTCACCTACCGTCCCATCCCGCACACCGCCCACTTGTCCGCCTTCGACGGCCTTCCTCTCAAGGCACGATGGGTCTATTACTGCGGTGGCGGTCTCAAAGACCCCAGCCGCGTACTTGGCATGCCTTCCTGGAGAAATCGCTCCCTCGGAATTCTCCTCTATGCGCATCAACTGGAAGGATTCCTCCACTGGGGACACAATTTCTGGTTCTCGCAATATTCCGTCCACCAGGAGAACTTCATCCCATGGCTCAATACCACGGCAGGACACAGTTTCACCGGCGGCGACAGCTTCAATGTCTATCCTGGACCAGATGGGCATCCCGTCGATACCCTCCACTACGAGGTCTTCGCCGCCGCCCTCCAGGATCAGCGTGCGCTCCAGCTCTACGAACAACTGGCCGGACGCGAAAAGACCATGGCAATCATCCAGGAAGGGCTCGACCGCCCCGTGAAAATCGGCGACCATCCAAAGGGACCCGAATGGCTCCAGGATGTCCGCCGACGGCTATATCAGGCCCTGAAAGCAATGGCAAACTGCTGAAGCACCGCCGCCCCTCCCTCCGATAGCGCCAACGGCATACACCAGCAAGCAAAAAGGCCGCGCCAGAGCGCGGCCCAATTACGCATTACGCATTACGCATTATCTGCGTCCACGTCCGCCGAAGCCTCCGCGTCCACCTGGCCCGCGTCCTCCGAAGCCTCCAGGTCCGCCTCCCATGCCGCCGAAGCCTGTCGCATTTTGGATGACCTCGATACTTTCAGCGAGATTGGTTGCATCCGTGCCCAGCTGTCCCGCCAGTTGCTCATAGAGGATTTCGCGAACGGAGCCAGCCATCTCGAACATCTCGCGGCCCAGTTCGCGCATCTCGTCGCGATTCATATTTTCCGGGTCAGCAAAGGCGGCCTGCATTTCGGCGCGCACCGCCTGGTAGTCCTGGAGCGTCTCGCGTTGACTGCGTGAGAGTTTCGAAGTATCCAGATTTGCCAAGTAATCCGTCACCTTCTGCTGACGCTGCTCCATCTGCGTCCGCATATCCTCCATGCGCTGTTGGATTCGGGCGTATTCCTCCGGATTGTTTTCCCGCAGTTCCTCCATGCGTTGGCGCGGATCGCGATTGCGCTCACGGCGTTCATTCCGTCGCATCTGGCTCTCGCTGTTCGCCTGGGCCTGCTCCAGCCGCTGCTTGAGCGAGGCGTTCTCGCTCTCCAGCTTGTCGATATACGCGTTCAGACTCTGGAGTTCTTCACTGTCCCCCGTGGCGGCAGGACGGCTGCTCTCCAGCGTGAGTTGCGGACGCGCCAGCTCCGGCGCATCGCCCGAGGACGATTGGCTGGCCAGTTCCGCCAATTGAGCCTGCAGTGCCGCCCGATCCTGATTGAAGTAGATGGCACCGCCAAACGAGCCGATCGCCAGAACCGACACGATGACCAGCGCGACTTTCAGAAGTTGATTCTGCTCCATAGCTCCTTATCCTATTATTTAAACGCGAAGGGTGGCGAAAAAGTTGCGGATGCGAATTTTCCCATATAACGCCATCGGCAAAAAATTATTGCCCGACCAACGACATTTCCAGTGATTCCGTACGGTGTTTCGCGGGCGAATTACATTAAGCAAATTCACCATACCAACCCAAATCAACACCATGCCAAACTTCCCCGATATCCACCCGACAATTGTCCTGCACTCCAGCCAATCCTGGCTTTCGCTTCACTGGCCCCAGCTGCTGCTCGCGCTCGGCATCCTGGTCGGCTGCCTGGCGGCACTCTGGCTACTTCGCAGTCTCCTGACGCGCCTGGGCAAACACTTGGACGCGCAGAAACCAGGCAACCTGCCCGCGCAGCTGTGCACAAGTGTCATTCGTCCAGTGACCTGGATTGGTCTGCTCGTCGGCATCCGGCTTTCGCTCACCATTCTGCCCATCACCAGCCCCATCGCCTTGCTGTGGATCGACCGGGGCTTCATCTGCGTGATCGCGATTGTCCTGGCCATCGGCATCAACTTCCTGCTCAACACCTTCTGCAAATGGCTAATCCAGCACGAGACGCAGGCGCAGAAGGCGCAGCAGGTGCTGATGACCGACTTGATCCGTCGGCTGCTGATGGCGCTGCTGTGGTTCCTGACCTTCTTCTTCCTGCTGCAGAATGTCTTCAGCCTCAACGTCAGCGCCCTGCTGGCAGGCGCCGGAGTGATCGGCTTGGCGCTGGCCTTCGCCGCGCAGAACACCGTCGCGAACCTCTTCGGCGCAGTCTCGCTCATCGGCGACTCGCCCTTCAAGATTGGCGACTGGGTGAAAATCGGCGACCAGGAGGGCCTCGTCGAGGCCATCGGACTGCGTTCGATGCGGCTGCGCGCCTTCACCGGCGAGCTGTTGGTCATCCCAAACCGAATCGCGGCCGATGCCGTCATCATCAACAACACCGACCGCAAACATATCCGTCAGACGCTCAACATCGGCGTGACCTACTCCACGTCTCCGGAGAAGATGCGCGAGGCGATGGATATCATCAAAGAAATCTTGGACAGCCGTCCCATCTGCAACAAAGTCCGTCCGCCCATCATCGTCTTCAACGAGATGAAAGACTGGTCGCTCAATATCATGGTCATCATCTGGTTCGGCACCAGTGACCTGGCACAGAAGAACGCGGAGTTGTCCGAATTGCATCTGCAGATTTTGGAGCGCTTCAACCAGGCTGGAATCGACTTCGCCTTCCCCAGCAACACGACCTACTTGGTGAACCAGAAGTAGTCGCGCTGAAAATGGCATATTCCTGAATCCGTGAATTTAACTCTGTGCTGGCGGGGCACCAGCACAACGCATTTTCTGTCGGCGAGGGCGCCGGCAGTACTTCCACTTAAAATTCACGGATTCAAGATATTATAAATCACCCCGCAAGGCTATTTCTATAGTCTTGCGGGGTATTGTGTTGTTTTCGTATCGCTATTTTTCCCGTGATAGCACTTACAGGATATGCGGGACAAGCAGGTCAAGGTAATCGCAAGCCACCGTCCCGTCCGTCCCGTGTGTCTCATCCGTCCCGTTTACTCATTAGGCAAGTTAAAGATATCGTTCCCATTAAAAACCACCAATAATACCTTTTTTTCATCAAGGCACTTAGCCATATAGCATTTAGCCCCCCACGACACGCTTCGAGGTGTCGCGAGGGGCTTTGTCTTGCAAACGAAATTGATTCTTGCGAAAAACTATCGAACCTCGCCAGTCAGGCTAGGATAGATCTCCCAGACGGTATCGACGAGAATCCTGCCCATGTTGCAGGGAGCCTCGCTCCAGCCCGCATGAGCAAAGTATTCGCAGGCGAGACGAGGAGTGATGGAGGCGGCGTGGCCATCCCAGAAGGCCATATTGCACTTGCCGGTATGGCGCGCGGCCAGCGTGCGCCAGTCGCTGCCGGAGCTGTAGGTATAGTCGTGGATGCCGATGAAGGCGGCACCTTTGCGGGTGGGGGTGAAGTTCGGGTCAACCCACACGGAGTCCGCAAAGATCCAGCGCTTGGAGGCACGCACCACGCCCTTGTCCGGGCGCATGCCGTAGCCGCCATTGCCGATGGAAACGGCAGTCTTGGGCTCCAGACCACCCCAGGTGGAGTCGGCAAGGCCGCCGAAATCTCCGACATGGGAGTCCCAGGAGCGGTTCATCGGCATGGCGTATGCCTCGCGGTAGGCGGCAAAGCACTGCTCAGTAGTGGTCACCTTGGCCTTGTGGGTCGCCGTATCGGGGCAGTGGTCGATGGTTCCGCCGGAGTAGTAACCCAGTCCCAGGCAGCAGTTTTTCGCATTGCCGTTGTTGCGCATTGCGGAACAGTTGTAGTTGTCGGTGTAGGCACACGGCCAGAACCAATAGGGAGCATCGCCTTCGTAACCGGGTTTGATCACTGCGCAGTCATCGCTGTCCAGAGAGTATTCCAGGACCGCCAGCATCAGCTGCTTCTGGTTGCTCAGGCAGGCGATGCCACGTGCCTTCGCACGAGCCTTGGACAAGGCCGGCAACAGCATGGAAGCCAGGATGGCGATGATTGCGATGACAACCAGCAACTCAATCAAGGTAAAGGACTTTTTCATTTGAGACTTAATGGTTAAGGGGTAAACAAATGGGACGAGTTGGAATAAACAAACAAAATTATAGTAAAAAAAAGCCTTAATTTCAAGTTCGTGTGGTAAAATCAGCGAAATTATCCATCGACCGGTGGCTTGAGCCGCCCTAGCCGCCCTAGCCGCCCTAG
>JAFXSU010000323.1 GCA_017525435.1 Victivallales bacterium | reverse complement strand
TGGAGCAGTATGCGGTCGTCTGGGGCTATGTCGCCATCTTTGTCTTGATGGCGATAGAGAGTTCCTTCATACCGTTTCCCAGTGAGGTCATCATGATTCCCGCCGGTTTCCTGGCCGCGCGTGGCGCATTGAGTTGCGGAACACCGTGGCTGGATGGCACTCTGGCGGTGATGGTGGGACTGCTGGGTTCAATGGCGGGTGCGTATGTGAACTACTTCCTGGCTCTGAAACTCGGCGAACCTTTCCTACGAAAATACGGCAAGTATTTCCTCATCAAGCCGGAGACGCTCGACCGTGCCTCGGAGATTTTTCGCAAATATGGCGATTTGGCGACTTTCGTGTGTCGGTTGCTGCCCGCCATCCGGCAGCTCATCTCGTTGCCGGCAGGACTTACCCGGATGGATTTCCGACGCTTCTCCTTCTTCACGGCGTTGGGTGCCGGAATCTGGACTGCCATTCTCACCGGCATTGGCTATTATTGCGGGCGAATCACCAGTGACATGGATTACCCGGCGCTAGTTCAATATGGCAAGCAGTTGCTCCACGACCACTATGGATGGATTCTCGGCGGACTCGTGCTCTTCTGTGTAGGATACATCGCATTGCAGAAGCGCGTGATGCGTTCGGAAAAACCGAATTGAATCTGATTTTACCGTGAGTGATAATCGAGGCTATCCCTGAAGATATGGCAGTTTGAAGACGCGGGCGAGGAGTTCTTTATATGACTCGGAAGTGTCCCAGAGCAGTTGTGCGGCCAGCGCGGTGGGCCAGTGGACTCTGCCAGTGAGGTTGCCTGTGATGTTCAGGATTTCACAGTTTTGGGAGGCATGTGCTTTGGCGGCGATTTGATAGGCCTCCTCGCCGTATTGCGACCAGAGGGCCTTGAGGTGGTGCCAGGCTGGCTCCACGAGGCGTGCGTCATTCTCGATGGTCTGCGCGGAGGCGGCACCCAGCACGTATGGGCTAGTCGGATGGACAAAGCGCTGCCACTCCATCATCATCTGTCCCTTGAAAACCAGCCCCATCCGGCGGTTCTGGGCCAGAAGCTCCTCGGTGAAGGCGAGGTCGATAACAGGATTCGGCATGGCGTGGCCAAGATAGGGGAAGCCGCCGCAATCTTCCCAGAGAATGCAGATGTCCGGGTGAGTCTGGGCGATGACCTCAAGCTTGTTTCTCACAGAGGTCGCGTGAAGGCCAAAGATGAGTCGCAGGCCGGGCGCGTCGCGCCAGATCTTTTCGGCGGTTTCATTCACCAGTGCCACGGCGGATTCCGCGATGGGAACGCCGTTGGTGGTCTCCTGCTGCGTCTCCGTGAAGGACTGGAAGTAGATGCCGTCACCGTCCAGAGGACGCCAGACGTTGCGCCACTGTTCGACAATCCTGTCGCTCAGTCCCGCCAGATTTTCTGGGGTGATATCTTGGCAGCCGCCAGTGCTCCATCCCCAGGAGAAACCCCAGACGACCTTGAGCCCCCAGCTGTGCGCGTAGTCCACGACTTCCTGCGCATTCAATGGCGGGAATTCGTTCCAGAACATGACTTCGTTTAGCTTCATGCGCGCCATGTTTTCAATGTATTCGCGATAATTATTGACGGTGTGCCCCCAGCAGAAGACGCTTCGAGTGGCGGTCTGGGGCGCACTGGCGCGGTCGTAAGGGGGAAGTTTTTCCCGCAGGGTACGGTTGGGAAAGCGCAGACCGTTGCCGAGCTCCTGCGTCATCTCCGAAACCGCGATGTCGATGAAGTCGATGGCGCCATACAGCACCGCGGAGGGGGTGTCTCCTGCGATGAGCACGAGTTGCTTTTCAGTGGTGTCCGGGTTGTCCAGTACGCGAATCAGGTATCCATTGGCGGGTACTTCAGAGGGCTGAATGAAACGTCGGAGGATGGCGTTTTCCTGGAGACGGCCTGTCACCACCAGGTTAGTGGTAGTACCCACAATCGTCACGGCTGGTTCACAGGGCATTGTGTGGATGGCATAGACGCCAGGTTCTCGCAGGACCCAGGAGCCCATCTCCCGGACGAGAAACTCCACGGCACGCTGCTCCGGCCCCTGGTAGTTCGTATAGAGGATTTTCCAGTCGACGGTGTTCATGTTCTGCATGCGAAAGAAGTTTTCGCTGTTCTCGGATTTCGGATCTCGGGGTTGAGGGACTCGGATCTCGGGACTCGGCTCTCGGGGTAGGGGGACCCGGCTCTCGGATGCTAAATCTTTACTCTCCAACCTCCAACCTCCAACCTCTAACCTCTAACCTTTAACCTCTAACCTTCCATAAGTGCGGCGAGGGCATTCCAGCTCATAAAGCCGGGGGCATTCACGCCCAAGCCTGTTTCAGGAGAGTAGTATTCATGGAATTTTCCGTTGGTTGCCAAGTCATTATCTAACATTGTGGTGACATTTTCAGCGAGCTGGCTGGCCAGGGCACTACGGCCGCGTTGCTTGAGCATTTCCCAAATGATGTAGTTGGCGACTAACCAAATGGGACCCAGCCAGTTGCTTGGATTTCCACGACCAATCTCCGGAGCGTACATGGGTTCGTCTTTAGAGAGCGAACGGATGCCGTGGTCGCTCCAGAGGCGTTCGGGGGTGAGGTTGTTGCGGAGGAAGGCCTCGAATTGGTCATCAGTGCCCAGACCAGCCCAGAAGGGCAGGGCGCTCATCCAGGTCAGGACCTTGATGCGGAGACCGCCCCAGAAGGCGTCCAGGCCGACGTTCAGGGTTCCGAAGTGGTGGTTTTTCTCGCGGTTGGGGCGACACTGAACATCTACGGAATAATATGACTGGTCCCGCGGGTCCCAGCAGTATGTTTCAATGGCCTGTGCGAGTGAATCAATGCGTGGTTGGTATTCGGCGAGAATTTCGGTGTTGTTGCAAGCCTGGGCGACAATTGATGCGGCTTTCATGTCCGCATATAAGAAAGTATTGAGGTAAACTGAGGCGCAGGAACGATGGGGGCGTCCCCAGGCGGCGGGGTCGTCGTCATCGCCCAGCCCCCAGTCGAGTGCCCAGACGACCAGGCCGGTCTTCTCATCCAAATAGCGATCAAAGAAGCACTTGTGGTATGCTAATAGTTTCGGGAGGCAAGGGGCCAGCTCTTCAGGGGTGAAGGCGTGTTGGTCTAGAAGGAGTTTTGCGAGTTGTCCTACAAAGGGCTTTGCCATATTGAAATCGCGTCCCTGGAGGCAGTCGAATGGGTCGGGGTCCTGGGCCTGGATCATGATGGGCAACGAGCCGTCGTTCCCCTGGTGATCAAGGAAATTTAAGAGGGTTCCGCGGGCGTGGGGGCGGATGGTCTCCAGCAGTTCCGTGCGATTCTCGAGGCCGGCCAGACCGTAGATGGCGCAGATGGTCCAGTAGGAGTCCCAATCCCACAGGTCTTTGGCGTAGGGGCCGCCTGGGGTGATGTAGGGGTGGCGGAGACCGCCTTCGGCGGGCTTCAGGGTGTCGGTGAAGGTCTTGGCGATGAATTCGCGTAGCCGTGAAAGACGATTGGAATAAGCCATGACGGGATTCTTTGGTTGGATTTGATAAGGAAAAGGACAGGTTTATCCATAATATAAGGGGTGAAGCAAGGAATTTTGGATTGCCACCATTATATTAACCATAGTTCTAGAGTCTGTTTGACGTTCGATGATCCACTGAACCTTGAGGAGGAAGACATGAAAAAAATAGCATTGATGTTTGGCGCATTGCTGATGTTCGGAATGACCCAGGGCTTTTTTGCCCAGGAGTTGGAGGCTGTGGAGCAGCCGGAGGCCGTAGAGGAGGAGGTCGTGAAGCCGGTTGCCGATGCACGCATCAAGGCCGCGCTCGATCGTCAGCAAATTGACTACGAGATTGATGAAGACGGTGATTTCCGTGTCATCTTCACCACGGATGATGACGGCGACCGCACGCAACTGGTCTTCGTGAACAGCAATGTCGAGAAATACGGCGAAAAACTGGAAATCCGCGAAATCTGGTCTCTTGGCTACAGGAATGACGGATCGGTGCCGCCGGCTTTGGTCAAGAAGGCCGCGAAGATGTCCCGTGACTATGTTGTCGGCGCCTGGGAAGTGATTGGTGACAATCGCCTGGCACTCGTGGCGAAGGTTCCCGCCAATTTGGATGACGACACCCTGCTGGGAACCATCGGTAGCATCGGCAGAAAGGCCGATGCCTTTGAAAAGGATACTCTGGGAACGGATGACCTGTAAGTCCAGCCTGGCTCTATAGAGGTCTTGCCTCTATAGTCTGACAATGCCTTCCAGCGCGAAGCTGGAAAAACGACGGCCCCGCCTGAAAAACGGGGCCGTTTTCATAGCAGGCTGGCTTTGGGGAGTGGTCAGCTGCGCAGGGCATAGAGTGCCAGGGCGGCGGCGACGCTGGCGTTCAAGGAATTCACGTGTCCGCTTTGGGGGATGGCGCAGACGTAGTTGGCGTTCATCTTGATGAACTGCCCGAC
>JAFXSU010000322.1 GCA_017525435.1 Victivallales bacterium | reverse complement strand
TATATTCCCCGTGATAGCACTTAACTCAGCTGTTTCTTCAAGTTGCAGGGGGTACGGGGGCGGCAGCGCCCGTAGAATTTGTAGAAGTGCATCAGGTGCCTTCTTGTGTAACAAAGCAATTGCCAATTGCTGATTGTCTGGTCCTTGTGATTAATCATCCAATATTGGCTCCGACAAGAATAAGGTTTGCCGGAGCCGTTGGAGGAGGCCACCTAGAGAAGCAATATCAAGGCGGTCACCTTCGCCTTGCTCCCCTGGTCGCCTGATGGCTGGGATGTCCCGTCCGAACCGGCGTCTGCAACGATATCAGCTCCGCCGAGTTCGGCCTGAACTCCTCAGCGTTGCGCAGAACCAAGTATGGATGTCTGCGCGGATTCTGCATCGCTAGGCACCTGCAAATATTCCAGGGTGCGAGCAGCAATTGCCTTGAAGACCGGTGCCGCCGCGCCACCACCAGAGTGGGGGTCTTTGGTCGGACGGTCCAGCGAGACCAACAACAGGAACCGCGGTTGCTCCGCCGGAACAAAGCCGACGAACGACGCAAAATAATCCTTGTTGCTGTAGTGTCCCAAAATGCCTTTCGCCTTGTCGCCGTTGATCCAGAGCTGAGCCGTGCCAGTCTTTCCCGCGACTTTGTAACCCTTGATCGCCGCCCGCTTGCCGGTGCCGTGCTGTCCCTGCGTCACTTGCGTAAGCGCCTTGGTCATCTGCGAAGCGACCTCTGCTGGAATCGCCTGGCTCTTGACCTGCGGCTGGGAGTATTCCGTCCGTCCATCCGCATAGCGAACATGATCCACGATATAGGGTTGCATAATCACACCATGGTTGGCCAATGCCGACCACATCTGAAGAATCTGCAATGGGGTGACACGAAGTCCCTGGCCAATCGGGAAACGCGTGATGCTAATCTTGTCCCAATGACGATATTCCGCAAAACGGCCCCTGTCCTCACGACGGAAGACGACGGGTTCTTTGCCTGGCGGATAAAATCCCACGCCCGTCCGTTCACCCAACCCAAAACGACGCAGATGCCGATACATCGCCTCGCCCCCCAGGTTCACGGAGAATTTTGCTGTTCCGATGTTGCTGGACTGCTCGATTACTCCTGACAGCGTGAGTATCCCGCAGTTATGGGAGTCCCGCAGCGGAATTCCACAGTAGTACCACAAGCCTTTCTCACAGTCAATCTGCGTCTCCAGCGTAGCTTGGCGGCTCTCCAGCACGGAGCTGAGGCTGATTGGCTTCATGATGGAACCAGGCTCATAACTCATTGAAATGAAATGATTTCTTGTATTTTCAGGAGCAAAAGTGCCTCGATCGTTGGGGTTGAACTGCGGATACTGCGCCACCGCTAAAATCGCCCCCGTCGAAGGTTCCATCATTATCGCGTATGCATGGTCCGGAACATGCTTCTCGCATGCCTTTACCAGTTCCTCTTCAAGGATTTGCTGGATTGGCTCCTCGATGGTCAGAAAGACATCCGCGCCTTTCTGAGGACGAATCCGATATTGCATTCCCTCCTCGGCGGGACGACCACCATTGTAGTGCGTGTAGGTAAATTCGCCGTATGTGGGACGAAGATAATTGTTCATCAAACTCTCAATCCCCGAAATACCGCACGAGACGATTGCACCCGTCAGGCGCACACCTTCACGAGACTGCTCATCTGGCTGGTATTCAACGTCATTCACATAGCCAAGGAGATTCGCCAGTTCGCAATCCAAGGGATAGATGCGTTTCCATGAGTCGGTCACCCGCACGCCTTGGAATGGGCGTGCTTCCACGGTACGCCAGAACTCCCGTAGCTCCCGCATCATCCGCGCGGCATCATCGCGCGGCACTTTGACAGCGATGGTGATTTCACGCCCACGGGCGTGCGCATCCTCGCATTTTTTCAGCAGGGCCTTCTCACTCAAACCGAAGATGCGAGTGAGTTCCTGCAGTGAATGGCGCCGAGTGGCTTCTTCAAGTGCGTACGGGTGGAAGGAGACCCGATACGACACTTGTTTCCCCTCCTCGGCATGAGAATTCTGCGTGACCTTGACGCCAGCGATGGCCCATAGCCCGTTGGCATCCACAAATTCCTCTGAGGCATTGGTTTTCAGCACCACCGGTGCCTCGTAGTCCGTCGTGCCATCCAGTCGCGAGTGCAACAGCGACTCGTTGAGATGGAGATTGCGCGCGATAATCCGCGTAACCTCGTCCAAATGCTTGCTGAAACGCTTCGCCTCGACAAAAACATCGCTGGTCGCCACATCGCCCGCCAGCAGATTGCCCCGGCGATCAAAAATCGATCCCCGCTGTGCAGTCTGGATGCTGTGGGAACGGCAGATTGCCATCGCCTCTCCGAAAAAGTCATCATGTCGCGTGACCTGGAGATGATAGACATGACGCCCCAACAGCAAGGTCATCACACCCAATACACTGATCACCAAGAAGAAACGAATCAGAACTCCCAGCCGTATCCGCACTGTGAGCGTAGGTTGTGCCACCATCGCACTGTCCTCCAGCGGATTCCACGGCTGGAAACTGCGCCAGACACGCTTCAACCAGGATGCCCGGCTGGGCGCGTCAAAATCGTATGGCTGGGCAGTGGTCTGTGTCATGGAAGGAAAATCACCGATTCAGGTTTCCCCGGAACCAAATCCGGAATGTCAACAAGGCAAAGAGTTTTCGCATAGAAGAGGAAGTTATCGGCCGGCCACTTCCGGAGCCGGTCGCAGTTCACCATCTTGCCAGACCAGATGGATGTCTCGCACGATTTGAGAGTTTTTGACTGGACGAAGCCCGAGGGCACGTGCACGCTCGGTAATGTCGGTGCTGCGGAGACGCTCCAGCTCGGCGTAACGGTTTTGCGAGCGGAACTCCAGTTCCCGGTTGGAACGCTGAAGCTCCAGAATGGCGGTGCGAAGCTCCACCAACTCCTGCTTGACCTGATTGTGCCGATGAAAAATGAATCCCACTGCACCAAAGGCAACTGCAACCACAATGATGAATTTGGCCAACGCTATCCAATCTCCACGCCCGCCGTTTCGGGAACGATCTAGTCGGTTTTTGCGGTCTTCGAGGATGGCCTTGGTGTAAAACTTCATGGTGGAACAGAACACGGAGTCAACAAGACTCAAAGAAGATTTTTGACAATTTTTCTACAGGTTGATTTCCCTAGAAATTTTAACTTTTTCGACAACTTTTCTACAGGCTTTCTTCAGCTCCCGGTCAGCCATTCGGATGGGGCGGAACTTCGCTCGGCACACCGCAGTTTCGCACATGCGGACCTCGAATTGGCGGACAGTTCCTCCGGCGAGGCCATGACCGGCTTGCGGGTGAGGATTCGAAACGTGACTTGCTTGTGGCAGGTGCAGGGCATGCCCGGAGGACAGACACAGCTCAAGGCGGCATGCTGGAAGAATTGCTTGACAATGCGGTCCTCCAGCGAATGGAAGGAGATGACCACGAGCCGTCCGCCAGGCACCAGCCGACGTTCGGCGGCTTTGAGCGCCGCCGTCAACTCCTCCAGTTCGTGGTTTACGGCGATGCGCAATGCCTGAAAGACACGGGTCGGCGGCGGCAGACCATGTTGATGCGAATGGCCAATCACCCTTTCCAGCAGTTCTGCGAGTTCCTTGGTCCGCTCCCATGGACGCTGCTGACGCCGGGCGACAATCGCGCGTGCGATTGGCCGTGAAAAACGCTCCTCGCCGAATTTCCAGAAGATATCCGCAAGTTCCTCGGCAGAAAGCGTATTGAGCAGCTCGGCGGCAGTTGCTCCCGTGGAAGGGTCCATCCGCATATCCAGCGGTGCATCAAAGCGGAAGGAGAAACCGCGCTCCGGAGTGTCGATCTGCGGAGACGATACGCCGATGTCCAGAAGTACGCCGTCAACCATCGGCCAGCCATGCTCATCCAGCGCCTGCTCCAACTGGGAGAAGGTCCCGTGCCAGGCGTGGAAGCGTTCACCGTATGGCTCCAGGCGTTCGCTCGCCGCCCGCAAGGCACTTGGATCACGGTCAATCCCCAGCACCTCCGCTTCCGGGATGGCCGCTAAAAGCGCGGCGGTGTCCCCGCCGCCCCCCAGCGTGCCGTCCAAAAACCGTCTGCCATTCCCCCCTGTCAGTGCTGACAGCGCTTCACGCTGCAAAACTGGCTGGTGGACAAAATCCTCACCCATTTTTCAAAGAATCAATTCATCGGGAAGCCGCCCGGTGGGAAGCCCGGCATCATTCCCGGCGGAAAGCCTCGATTCGCCGCCACGTCTTCCAGCTTTTCCTGGCGTGCCTGCTGATGGGCGGCGAACTGGTTCATAAACTGCATCGTCTGATCATCCATCGCGGCATCGGCATCGTCCTCCGCCGCATTTTGAAGGATCCCCCAGTGCCAACTGCCGGAAAAAGCCACGCCATCCTTTGTCAGGGGCGGGAGATTGGCGTAGTCTTTCAGGTAGTTGTTGATGGGGAAACGCCACTGGCTGTCCAAACTGACCATCTGGATCCGGCGCACGAAATTCGAGAAGGGGAACTGCTGTCCCAGGCTGAAGGGAGAAATGTTGTCCCAGGCTGCGGAAGACAAGGCCATTTGCTCTTGGTCAAAAACATAGATGACCTTCTTTCCATTCAGTACCCAAGGCATCAAGAAAAAGTAGGTCAGCTCATCCGAATCCACGGGCCGTTCGTCATCGACCTTGCTGGCTTCACCCTCTTTGGCAACTTTGGCAATCTTGTCCGTGGACAAACGCCAGGGCTTCGGCAGAATAATCCGCCGCTGCTTGTCCATCGTCAGCCGACCGCTTTCTGTAAAGCGGGGCCGTCTGAAATTTGCCAGGGGTGATGCCATTGCCACGATTTTGTGAAAAAGAAGATCCGTTGCCCCTTTTTTCACCATTTAGCAACTTTTTCTTCCTATTTTCCCCTAAGTTAATACCAAAAATCAATTTTTCCACGCAAAATTCAACTTTTTTTGAAAATTTTTTCAATTTTTTTGCAAAAAAATGCATTTTGGGCATTTTTCGCCCCCCTAAACGCCCCTTTGCCCCCTTTTGCAATACTCCTGACTCCGTGAATTTGCGTAAAGGATGTAGCGTCGGCGCCACGCCGACCGAGAAGGATGTAGCGTCGGCGCCACGCCGACAGAATATGTTGTGGTGACGCCACGTCACCACGGTGTTAACTCACGGATTCAGGATACGTTTTCATTGGGCAGTTCCTCTGGGACACTTGGGACGCTTGGGTTCCTGCTGCCCTCCCCTTGCCTCTAAAGCGTCTCTAGGTGAAGTCGACGGCTGCGAAGCTAGCGGGGGGGACGCTCCAGACGGAGAACATACTCTGAAAATATCATTACCAAGCCAAGGAAATGCCTCGGATTTCGGTCAAACCAGAATAGAATTGAGCGTCAACGGGCGCCACAGCGCAATAGTAGTGATAAAGGCGTCCGCCGACGGTAATAACGCCGGGCTTATGAGCATGCATAGCATCCGCGCTGCCAATCGCCCCCGGAGAAATCAGTGGTTCAGGGAGTTTCTGCCAGCGTATGAGGTCGGTGCTCCATGCCGCAAGTTCACAGGCCCCGCAGTTGATGCCCAAACCATAGTAGAACATCACATATCCATCTTGATAGGAAAAGACCTGTGGATCAGCGGCAAACTGTGCGTCCGGGGCAATGTCAACCCCAATGGCAACCAGTGGATTATCGGGATGCTTGTGCCAATGAATAAGATCGTCACTCCAGGCTAAACCAATTTGTTCATGCCATGGCCACTGTCGGACTTCTTTCGCATTGTAAAAGAGGTAGTATTTCCCTTGAGCGAAGAAAAGCGCGGACTTGTAGAGCGAGGCGGCCTCCCAAGGCTCTTCTGCCTCCAATACGGGGTCAGTCAACTCCCAATGCTCCAAATCATCGCTCCAAGCCAATCCAATGATTGCCTTCCCTTCCTCATAGCCGACCTCGGGATACGCATGCCAGGTCGCCAGAAATCGTCCGTTGACCTTGACCAGTTCCCCCGCATCGAACAAACCACCTTCACGCAAGATACTGGTCAGTGCGATGTTATATTGCGTTAACGAACCAGGTATTCCACGATCCACCAGCAGTCCTTTCTTATGCCACGCGATACCATCTGTCGATTCTGCCCAACCTGTACGATAGCCTTCACCATCAAAGCCAACGTATGTCATGTACAACTGATTGCGATAACGAAACGGAAACGGCACATCCACGCCGCAAGAATCGAAATCGCCGGCGCACCCACTGGGCGACAACACCAGCCGTCCGAGTTTGTTTGGAGTGGCAATGACTTTGGCCAATTCCGCAGTATTCATAATTCGCAGTAAGTTCAATCCACACGGTCAAGTGTAATGCCGAGGATATCCACAATGACTTCATTGGCGATAGCCTCGACAGTCAGCGCCACAAGCTCGCGTTCGGGCTTTAGCCGGAGTACCTGTACCAATGCATGGGTACCTTCGCCGATGTAGCAGGACTCGTTCGCAGTCTGATAAACGGGATGCAGGAAGTCGTCGAAGTTTACCGGCGGGACCAGTTCCACCGCATCGCAAGTTCCATCCGCATAGTGAACGGTGAAACAGGCGTTCGGAATATAAAGCTGCATTGCATTTGTGGAGCCGCAGAAGAGAACCGCCATAGCAACGGCGTACCCTGAGAGCGGAATTTCTACATGCGTTGGAAAATTCTCCCATTGTGAAACACAGAGCGCATTGTCGCCCTGTTGCGCCACCATGAAACGCCAGCCGCTCTCCGCCACAAAGACGGGTGCCACGCGCAGTTTCGTATCATCTACCTGCAATGCGTTATGCCCGAAGTGGTTCCATTCCCAGGCATAGCGACCGTTCTTACGCACGCCGATGGAATATCCAGCGGGACGAGGCACCGAAAAATCCTGTTTGTGAATCTCCGTCAGCTCAGCATTGTAGAAATCCCTTATATTGATATATTCCTGACAGTTCGGCGCATTAGGTGTCGGCGCTTTCGGTTCGGCGCCAATGATTTCGACTACCTGGCATAACCAGACTTCACCACAACGCAATAGATAATCATAACTTCCTACCTTCAAATCATCTTTCAACTTGACAACCATGTTATTATGGACTGAAGTCACCCTTTTGGATGCCATAGCAAGGTCGTGCGTTTCATCAATTAGACCATGGTCCACGGCAAAAACCACCGTGCCGCCCGCCACGGCGAGAAGTTTCTCATGGCAGAGCGCGGGATACTCTTCTGGCTGGTAATACGCTTGAAGTGTGACTGCACCAGGCGGCAGACCATGCACCATTGCATAACTGCGACCCAATGCAGGGACGACCCCAAATGACATCTCCTCACCATTCAGTAACACATGGTCAAGAACAGAATAACGCATTGGAAACGTGAACTCTTCCACGCCTTCTTTCGTAGTCATCGTATAGATGTCCGTAAGCTCCTTGCGGTCCAGATGCACCTGGAGTTCAGGCAGACACAATTCCGCATGGCCCCAAGTTACAGGAAGCTGCGGAGCAAGCCGCAGTCCCGCACCGAAGCAATTGCGCCCCACGCCCCAAAGCCCCTCGACAAGTAGGCGGAGATAGCAGCTGGATACGTCGGTGAAATCCAGATCACCGTCGTCCTCACCGCCACTGGCAGCCAAGACATGCGAGAGCGCTCCAGGATGCGGTGAAAGCCCAAAGGCATCCACCAGCCCCGCGAGGATTTCATAGGCACGTTCCGGCTGTCGGTTCTGGTAGTATGCCAATGCCAAGCAGGCATTCTCCGCAGGAAATAGTCCACAAGTGGAGTACTTCTTCGGCAACCAGTTCGACGAATAATAGAGTCGTCCATGTTCCGTGTCAATCGACCGGATATGGCGCTCCGTCCACGCCAGCATCCGGAAGGCCTGGATCGTGTCCACGCAACCGCAATCAATGGCCAGGTAGATGGTCGAAAGCTCTGGCGAGGGATGAACCAGGCGGTTGCCAATGGTGTCCCTTGACTCTGCCAGCACGCCCATGTTTTCCTGCCAGAGTAGTCGCTGAAGTGCCTCGGCGGCCTTCGCAGCCCGAGCCTCCAGGAGAGCAGTATCTCGCCCGAGCCGACGGCCGACGGCCGCGAGACGGCGGTTTGCCGCACAGTTATAGCAAGTGGCCTGTGCGCAGCCCGCGCCGTTGTAGGAATGGCCGTCTGATATCCAGGTGTTAAGGAAATTCTGATAGAGACCGTCGTGGTCCGGGTCCAGCACACGCTCCTCCCAGGCCAGCATCGCCACGGCATGGTCGTAGATTATCTTCGCAAGTTCTTGGTCACCGGTATATTCCAGATAATAGAGAGCCATATCCAGCGCGACTTCCTGCATATTGTAGATGTCGTCCGTATATAGCAGCGCGGTCAAATGTCCCGAGGAATTCTCCAGGTGATGATATTGCGTGCCCTCATGGTCCAGGTCTGGGCGATCTGCCCCGTCCCACCATGTCCGCTCTTGTCCGGAAAAATCGGTGATTGTGTTGAAATGTCCGCGGATGGCGGATTTCATGCGTTCCGTCCATCCAAGCAGCGTCGGCGCATACCACCCCCGCCAGCCCAAGAAAGGCGCATGGTATCCGACGGCGCCGTGATAGAAGGTCGGGTGGTGATAGGAGGCGTCCAGCGCCATGATGATATCTGGCACGGTGGCGTCCAGTCGTTCGTCCGGCGTGTGGAGGACGCACATCGCGTGTTTTTCCCGCAGTGCGCCGCGCAGTCGCCTGGCCAGTTCCGGCTCGGCGAGCAGTTCTTTCAAAATTTCGTCTGATGCATTTCGAAGAACCGCAATTCGGCCGCGAAAACGCGAGCCGGGTAGGATGGCATGTTTGAATTTGGCCACGCACGGCTCACCGGCGTGTTTTTTCAGGAACTGCGCGGGGCATTCCTCCGCGAGTGCCTCCGCGCCATCCAGTGACCACTCCGCCGGGAAGTCCACGCCGATGCGCATCGTGGTCTGGTTGGGACCGGTGATTTCCGCGCCCCCCTCACACAGCATTGCCTGGTTCCCCGCCGTGTCCTCCACGCGGTATTCCCGTTCCTTCGACGTATGGTATTCGAAGCGTCCGAAAAACGGCGTGAGCCCGCCGAACCCCGCCGTGAAAAGTACGCGTTGATCGCAGGCAATGTCATAGAAGACCGCGAAGCCGTCGTGGGGATTGAGCGGATAGACTTCGATATGCACCTCGACATGTGGAAAATACGGTGAAAAGCGCGTCAAATCGTAGGTAAGGTAGCCATGATGCCAGGCGGTCCTTATATCGGTGCAGTCGTGGAACCACCCAGAGTACTGGTCGTGCAAGCCGGTCAACGAATACCCTTCGGTCAGTGCCAGTCCGCTAAGCAGCACGCCGTTCTTGGCCTGATGGCACCAGGTGTTCTTCGAGAAGTCGCTGGTCGCACCCAAAAAGATTGGCGTGTCACCGGCGAAGGTGAAGAAGCGCTCCTGCTGCGCATCGTTGGCATGACCGCCATAAAGGACACGGTTGAACTTCTCAAAGGAACCGAAGCGCTCCAACGCGCCTGTCTTATTATTATAGGTATATAGGGCGGGCATGGTCATTCCGCGAGGCCCAGACGGAAGAAGCGAATGGCGTTCGTACGGGCGATTTTGGCGAACGGCTCGTCGCCAAGCCGTCCGCTGGCATGCAACTCCTGCAGGAATGTCTTGAGCCGGAAAGGCTGCGAGGCTTGGCAGGTGTCGCTGCCATAGAAGAGCTTGTCTTGGAACTCGGTCAGGAATGCCGCAGCGTAGTCGGGGTCGTCTTCCAGAAAGACCAATGCGTCCGAGAGTTCGCCGTAGAGGTTGTCGTAGGTGCGAAGAAGCTGCTGGGCGACACCCTCCTCGGACACCTTGCCAAACCGCCCTGCGAAGCCCACCTGCGTGCCATTCGGCAAAAACTCGGTCTTGCGCATCGCGGGTCTTGGCAGCCTGCGCACCTCGCTCCAGAAGATCGGCCCATGCGCGATGAATTTCAGGTGGGGAAAACGCTGCAGGGTATGTTCCAGCAACGGGACACCCGGCAGATCATAGAGCCCGAAGTCTCCCTCCGTGCGGTCCGAACCATCGCAGGTGACGGGAAGACCGACCTTTTCCGCACAGCGGAAGAGGTTCTGTACTCGCGGATCATCCATCCGCAGATTCGGCATGATTTCTCCGACGCCCCGGCAGCCCAAATCGCGGTAATATGCCAGCACGGAGTCCAGCGGTGCGTCCGCACGGTTTGTCAGCGCGCGCGGATCTACATTGCAGAAGGGAAAGAAACATTCCGGTGACTGCTCGACCATCTCCAGGAGGTCTTCGTTGGCCTGCGGGAGGTAGATTTCCGGGCTCACGATCGGCAGCAGCGCGCCCATCTGGACGCCCTCCGCCTGGTACCGCGCCTTCAGCTCGTCCGCCGAACAGAACTGCACCACAAAGGGCACTGGCCGACGGTAGGCATGTGCATGGATGTCAATGAATTTCAACATGGTTGCAAAGTGTTTAGATTGACTGTATACTCTGCTGACTGTCCGTCAGAAACAGCAAAATGTGCGCCCCCCAGCCATGGCAATCGCTGCGCGGGTTGTCAAACTCTTCGGGAAGTGTCACCAGTCCTTTGTCCACCAAGACACGGAAGCGGTCGAGTCGCTGTTCGAACCAGTCTTTGCGACCGATCTTCCGCATGGCCTGGAGATAGTAGAATGAGAAGTAGAGGCTGCATTCCGTCAGGTGTTGCGCGTGCTCCATTCCGCACACAAGCTGTTCCCATCCAGGAAGTTCCGCCAGAATTGCCAACACCTGCGCGTGCTCGGAGAAATATCTGTGTGCTATATCATCAGCAAGAAGTTGCCGAGTATCATCAAAGAATACTTCGTGAATCCGCATCAGCATTCCGTCAATCAGCGAGCGGACACTCGTGTCGCTGACACACTCCTCGTAGGCCTGAAGTCCCAGGACCCACATTAGATTCAGTGGGCAATTAAGTCCTTGTTCTCCAGGAGGAACGCCTTCCGTCCAACCATCGCACCAGTCGAGGAAACCCCATCCGCCAGGGGCACTCAGACCATCGTCACGCAATGTCGTGCGGAACCATGCGACAAGCCGGGCGGCGACGGGAAGCAATTCGGCGACTAGTGCATTGTGCCCGTGGAGACGGCAGTAGTCGTTGAGCATCAGCAGGAAAACTGGCATGAACGAAGGAATCACCTGAATGCCCTTGGAGGGATACTGGCTGAGCAACCGTCCATCCGTCTGCTGTCCCAGAGCCAGGAGTCGGAGCGCCTTTTCGGGCAGCCGATGGTCGCCGGTAAGGGCGTAGATAGCCAGAGCCTCCAGGCGACTGTCACCGACATACATGAGCTGTTCGTAGTAAGGACAGTCGAAGAAAGTCTCCCAACAGCAGTTCCGCAGGCTAGCAAAGGCCATTCGGACCAGTCGATTATCTGCCTGAAATTCCGGCAGCGGATAGCTCGTGCGGAAGTATTCTGCAGAGGTTTTGACCGTGCCTTCCGTACATTCGATTTCCACATATCGACCGGCTCGCAGCCAGATGCAGGGGAAGTCAAGCGTTCCCCGCACCTCGAACTCGTCGTAGTTTCCGACAAAAAAGCTGCCGTTCCGGCACCCCTTGTCGCCCTTGAGGTAGGTGAGATTGAAATCGGGGCGCTCGTAAGGTGTTTCGCTCCAACGGATACGAACATGGCCTGTGCCGCAAAAATGGTAGACTGGCCAGGCAAGAACATACTCCTTGAACCGATACAGACCGGGCCGAAGCACTTCCGGCACCACCGCCTCGCGTGTCATTTGCGGGAGGTCCGGCGGGAAAAGTGCGCGGTCGTCTTCAAATGTCGCAACTGCCTCCCAGCCATCGCCTTCCCCGCGCAGAATCCCTGTGGGATAGTCCGCAGTCACGCGAACACGCGGGTATGAGCCCCAGTCAGGGAAAGGCTCCGCGAAATCCAACGGTTCCACTTGAGCATCCCAGATTACCTCCTTCAATCCGCGAAGCACAAAACCATGGCACACAGTAGTCTGGCCGTAGGCGCGCTCCTGCGAGTTGAAGCACAGCACGCGTGCGCAGAGGACATGCTTCCCCGGCGACAACTCCAGGGCCGCACGCTGGAAATACCAGCGGCCCGGTGCTCCGCGCTCAGGACCGTCCGCGACAAACGTGCCATCCAGAAAGAGCTGGCACCGTTCATCCGCGCTGAACTCTACCATTTGGCATACGGGTTCTCCCGCCGCCACGGCGAAGCGCCCACGGAAGACCACGACCTCCGAGCGGCTAGGCGGAATGTTTTGGGGTGCAAGCCAGCGCATCTATAGAAAAAGACCTCAAATGCCTCTCCGAGACTAAAAGCTCGAAGAGGCATGTATTATCCCAGTCCAGAACTATTTGTACTGAGCGTCCTTGCGATAGATGAATCCGGACTTGCTCATGTTCTCCTGCCAGACATTGAAGGTGACATGTGCGGCGTGACCATCCACGGCGACGTAGTTCCAGCCCTTGTCGTGACGCATCGGCTCTGCGAAGTTGTAGATTACATTGGTGTCGTTCAGGGAGTCATTGATGCCATCGCCGCTCACGTCCGCCTGCACGCCGCCATTGGTCAGGGGATTCCAGATGGCATTGCCGTGAGAATCGCCAACGAGGAAAACATCTGGTGGCAGATTGGAGAACTTCTTGGAGCACCATGTGGCCGCAACGCTGCCGTACCAGTTGAAAGGCATCCCCTTGACATAATCCATCCCGTTGGTACCTCCGTAGTTGCACCCGTAGGTGAACTCGTCCGTTTCAGCGTCTGCCCCGGGGCATGAAAGATAGCCGCCCTGGCGAGCCAGCCAAACTTCCACATCCGTATCATCCGACGGGTTGAAGTATGACGCCAAGGCAACATACCAGCGCATTTTAACCATAGAATAGTCGCCATCGCCGGCAGGCATCTTGTCATCGTTGTCCCCTGCATACATCGCTGTAATGAGGCCATACTGCTTCAAGTTGTTGACGCACGAGATAGAACGTGCTTTCGAGCGGGCTTTGGAAAGCGCTGGTAGCAACATGCCGGCCAGAATCGCTATGATTGCGATCACAACAAGCAACTCAATGAGAGTGAATGAATTGCGTTTCATTTTGGATTCTCCTGTAGTTTTGTTTGGGTTGAGTGCCAAGGCTTCAGCCCTGGCTTGTTTGGAACGGAAGAACAAAGGGGGCTTCGGACTTATTCCGGCAATGGCTCTTCAAGCGTGACTCGGTAGCCACGAATCCATGCCTGCGGGAAGGTGTCTTTGATGTAGTTTGCGATGAACAGCGAGCCGTCGGCGAGCTGGCACCAACCGGTGTAGCCGGTGTCGCTACGGGCGGCGATATCGTGGTCAAGCAAGAGGATGCGTGTACGACAGAAGCGGTAGTCAGGTTCAAGGGCTGAGGCACGGTCGGTGAGGGCGAGGAATGTGTTTTGCGGATAGGTATGTCCGCCGGGGAAAAAGCGATAGGTGATGGCGATGCGCCCGTCCGCCAGAAAACCGGCCTTTGGACGATGGCAAGCGGGCAGCGGGAACGGCATGGGCTCGGACCAACTGCGCCCGTCATCCGTGGAGATGCTCCGGTAGCATGGCAAACCAGTGAAGGAGTTCTCGCGCATCCAGCAGACCAATGTTCCCGGCGAAACCTCCAACAGGCTTCCCTCGCAGAGATTCAACTCCGGCGAGGCCGCCACGATGACCGGACCTTGCCAGTTTACACCCCGGTCGTCTGAAAACCAGAGTCTTTGAACCAGTTTTCCAGTGGCCTCATTGTAGCGATGGCACGCAAGAAACCAGCGGCCACCGGCGGTCTCCTGCAGCCGATCCGGCACAATGCCGACGGCCGGCGTGGCAACGGGGGAGCTCCAGCTTGCGCCGTCGTCCTGGCTGAATGTGAGCATTATGTAGGTGGGGGCACGGTCCTCGTCCTTGCCGTCGATGCGGTCATAGGCCAACGCGATTCGCCCATCGGCAAGTTGACTGAGCGTGGCATTGTTGTAGTAGTAACCCGTTGCCGCGAGGCCGCATGGTTCGCTGGCACCTAGCGGTTTGCTCCAGCTCGCGCCCTCGTCGTCCGAAAAGCAGACCATGATTTGCGTGGATGAGCGGTCGCAATGATGGGTGCAGGACGAAAAGACACAGAGCAGCCGCCCCGTGCGTGTCTGGATCAGATCCGGCCACGCCAAGTAGTGCCGTTCGTCTTGTGCAATGATAGTTTTTTCGATTTTCATTCCATTGTCTGGAGAACATTGTTTGATTCTCCGTACCATTGTAAATTGTAGGCAATAATCGAGTGGATAAAAACGATAACAATGAAACAATGATAGCACTTTTTTTGACAAGACTGTCAGAAATCCTGCACTTTGGAACAAAAAAAGCTTTTCGGCACTGGCAAAAAGGAAAAACCGTGATACTTTTTGAGCAAATCCACCATGAGAAACCATTCTTTTAATGTCAAGGACTTCAATGGCTGAATACAGCAAGGAAAAAATCGGCGTTCAGTTGGAACGAGTGGCTACCATGCCATTTCGGCGTCTCTATTATACTTGCGGAACCGATATGGGGCGCCTTCGAGACTATGTTGTAAACCCTTGTCCACGCTTGATGTGCTGTCTCTCCGGCGAAGTCCACTTATGCCTCCATGTAAATAATGGAGCATGCCAGGAACTCTTCCTTCAACCCGGCGAGGCAGTCTACGGCGTTGCGATGAACCAGATTGCCGAACAATGGGATCGTGAACAAGAACTCTTTGCGGCGATCATGTGCGCAGATATGACACGACTACTCTATATCAAGCACGACGGAGTCTCACCACCGCCCTTACCTGCCCCTAATCCCACGCTATTCTTCCATGTGAAAGGTTCCATCAACGCAGTCGGCAAAGCAATCATCGCGGCTCTAGACCACATTGCGCTGACCGCAACGCCTGAACAGCAATTCCCAGGTGGACCGCGCCTGGCGGATGCCCTCGTGGAAAATCTCAAATTGGACTTTTTCGCAAGCAAGTCCGAGGAGCCACATCTGGAAAATACACACCGGCAATTCCTCTGGAATGAAATCTATGGCTTCGTGGCAGACAATTTCGCCTCGCCGTACCTCAACCGTGAGATGCTTGCGAAACACTTCCAAGTGCATGTCGTACATATTTCACGGCTTTTCCGGCAGGAACTGGGAATGAACTTCATGGACTATGTTAACATGCGGCGCTTCGAGCTGGCACGCCACATGTTGCTGGATTTTTCCTTGAGCATCAAGGAGATTTCAGATGGTTGCGGATTTCATTACCCAAGTTATTTTATACGCGCTTTCCGCAAAAAGTACCATCTTTCCCCCGGCGAATACCGCGAGCAACTCCTCCAGGCCCGACGAAATACTCCAAAGACCAAAGAAGACTAAAGACCCAGGCATTTAGCCAATTCATCAGCAATGGCAGCACGCTGAGAGGCATTCAGTTGGCGCAACGGCGCACGGGCTGGCCCGCAGTCGAGTCCCTTGACGCCCATCATCGCCTTGCCTGCCGGAAGCCCACCATACTGATTGAGGAGTTTCACGCCTTTGCAGACTTTGCGCATCCCTTCCTGCACCAACGGCCAATCGGCCAGGCGAAAAGCCTCCCAGATGTCCTGATAGAGTGTTGCGCTATAATTATAGGTACTGCCGATGAAGGCGGTAGCACCCAGCGCAAGGGCGCCAGCGAAGAACTCGTCAACCCCGAAGACGATGTCGTAGCGCTCTTTGGCGAACTCTTTGCAGAGCTGGAACTCGTAGAGATTGTGATGGTTGAACTTGATGCCGCCCAGCGTAGGGATGCGATCGGATGCCAACTCAAGAAAGCGCGACGGCGACAGTTCCAGCCGCGCGTTCATCGTATGGTAGTAATAGAAAGGGACTTCCGGTGCAGAGGACGCAACCAGCCGACAGTATTCCACCAATGCCTCCTCATTCGCCGGGCGGAAGAAAGTCGTGGGAATTGCGGAGACCGCATCGTAGCCCAATTCCACCGCCCGGCGGTTCAGCACCTCTACTTCACCCAGCGCCGAGGCACCGGTGTGCGCGATCAAGGCCATACGTCCCTTCGCGGCCGCCGCCCATGCCGCTAGGAGTTCCTTTCGCTCCTCCAGCGTGCAGGAGATGCCCTCGCCCGTCGTGCCGCAGACGTATGCGCCGCTCACGCCGTCAGCCACCAAAGCATCCGCCAGCCTGGGGATTTTTATCCAGTCGATGGAACCGTCTTCCGTGAAAGGTGTAAAAGGCGCGGCCAGGAGGCCGGAGAGCTTCAGTCGCTTCATGGTGTATTCCTCTGGTTACTTATGGGTTGAAATCATTTTCAGGAACATCTCCCATTCCTCGCGCGAACCGGCAAAAAGCATCGCGGTATGCGGGCGGGCGGGCATCTCAAAACGAACCGTGTCCGAGTCTTGCGCCAGCAACTGTCGTGAAAAAAGTTCTCCCACGACCTCAACCGGCTCCGGGAAGGTGATTTCCCGCAGACCGCTTTCGCGCGAGAAGACGCCCAGCAGTGCTCCTCGCTGGAAGATCCAGTCGTAGGAATCCCGCTGGTAGAGATGCACCTTGCCGTCCTCCTGAAGAATGGACCGCAGGAACGCGGGATTCGGCGCAGTATGTCCGATGACAATGGAAGTCCAGTCGTCAAATTGACGTCGCGCGGCGGCCACTGTGCCGTCCTCATGGGATGCCAAAGGGGTGGCCCGCAGGTCGACGACGGTCACACGCCCGTCCGGCGGATACTCTACAATGCGCGGTGTTCCGGAAGGCATCCGCGTGACCACGCCAGTGGGCTTCGACGGTTGGAAATCCAATGTCATTCCGGTCAGCTCACGCATCCGTTCCGGGGCGAGGCGCAAATCCTCGCCGACAGCGCCTGCCGCATAGTAGAAGACGAGCGTTCGATTGTCGCAGGCAACCCGCGAATGGACCAAGTTCAGCGTTTCATCGCTAACATGAAAACTGTTCAGGAAAATCACCGTCCGATACTGGCTGAAATCAATGTTTGCCAAGTCGCCTTCCACATAGAAATCCATCGGTGCCCCCACGCACGGAAGTTCCATCGCCTGGCGAGCCAGCCCGTCCAAAGCATCCCATCGTCGGTTGTTGCCCAAATAGGGAATCGTCTCTTCGCTCACGATGCAAGCGATTTCCGTGGGGCGCCGTTCGGACATCTGTCGCAAAAAGTCATCCATTTTCACGAGCTGTCCAACCGTGTCCATGAATTCCTGGTCCCGGTACCAGTCGTTGACAAAGTCATAGAAGTAGAAATTGCTCCTGGCCGCGAATTCGGTGCAGAAGTTTCGCTTCAGCATGGCGATGCTTTCTTCGAGGTCGTCAGGCCGGCCATAGTCCGCATCTTCGGGCGAGGCGAGATGCGTCCTCATGTCGCCTTCGGTCTCCCAGAGCTTTCCGTGAAGTGCCAGCGAGCCGCTGATGCCATTGACAAGTGCATGGTGGCGTCGCCAAAGGTATGCGGATGGTCCGCCGATAAAGTCGATGTCGGGCGAATCCAGGAGATATTTAAGACCGTAGTTGCCGGAGTCCTGGAAGTGGTACGGATTGTTTCCATAATGTCCCCAGTAGTATCCGTAATAGCTTCCCACCAGCAGTTTGCCATTCGTGGCGCGTTTCACCGTTCGGGCGAAGTGCAGGATGGTCTCTGCGGCATGCTCCTGGAAGAAGCGCGCGTAGTCCACCGCCTGACGCAATGCCGGTTCGCCGATGCGCAGCCAGCCGCCGTTCAGCCGCACTTCACGCGGCGGCACCAGATTTGCAGAGTCGAAATCCACCGTATTGTTTCCCCAAGCTGTCTGCAAAGCACCAACGGTATGGTATTCCCTGCGTAACCACTCGCCAAAAGCATATTGCAACGGCTCGGAATAATCCACAAAAGCCTCCTCATGGTATCCCCAGTGGTTCCATTCTCCACAATTTGCATAAAGCAATTTGATCCCCGCGACGGAGTATGCCAGTGGATGTCGTGCCAGGCGTTCGAGAAACTCGGCAAGTCGTGTGGCCATCAGTCCGCGCCATCTTGGCGAGGCATAGGAGGGCTGGAGCTTTCCATTCACGCCGTAGTTGAGGGTTGTCTTGCCATTGTCCAGGCGGATCGCCTCTTCGGGATATTCCTCCACGAAGGTATCGGGTACCCGTAGGTCGTAGTAGAGCATGAACCGCGCCTCGGGATCCTCCGCCAGCGTACGCACAGCGAAGTGCTCAAAGTCCGCAAGCATCGCCGACCAGTCCACCTCGTAGTTCCCGCCATGTTCCATGAACTGATACGGAAAGAGAATTGCGATATTCACATGGATTCCGGCTTCCGCGAACTGCCGTACCGCCCGGCCGACGAAGCGCATCCAGTAGGTTCTGCCGGCACGGGCGGTGATAGTCGGAAACGGTTTCCCATCCAAGGCAAAGCAGGGCTGTCCATGCTGACTTATCACCCGGCCTGTTTCAAAGCCGTGCAGTGACTTTGGATCGTACAATGCCAGCCGATTGCGGAGGATTTCCGATACCCCGTGGAAAAGCTGCAGTTCTGCCACCCGTACATCATGGTGTTCCGGACACTGCTCAAAGCACCTGCGGAGCAATTCTGCCGGCAACCGCACAAAGCCATTCTCCACAGTGACGGGAATCTCCCCGGCTGTTGCGGTCAAGCCCCAGGAACTAAGCCGTGCCAGGAATTCGCCGTCCACGGGAATCCGGCTGCCCTTCAACTTGAACCGGGCATCGATGTCAACCGGCAGCAATTCCTGCACCGTCGGCACCGTCGAGACGATGTTGTTCAGCTGCTCGATTTGCATTGTATTCTCCCCCAAGGATTTTCCGTAAACAAGAAACTCTTTGATTCGGATTGTGTTGCGCTGTGGACGGAAGCCGAAGCATAGAGGCTCAGCCGTATCGATGGCGCAATTCGCGACCACCTCGCCATTCACCGAGAAGACAACACGCCCGCCCTTTCCCGCAGCTTCAAAAAGAAACTCCTCGCCCGGACTGAAGCGAACCTCAGCGGCAATGCGTTGGACTGGCTGGACGCCCTGTACTTCGAAGAAATACGGATATTCCGCAGAGCCGTCCAGTCCCAGGGCATATTTCCCCATGCAAAACGTCGCCGCTGTCTGCTCGCGACGCTCCAACGTCAGCCGGGCATGCACGAGAAACTCCGACGAATCGAAGGCATAGCGGCTGATTACAAAGCGGTTGGTTCCCTCTCCTATCAATTCATTCGCCTCTTCATGCCAATCCAATGCATAATAGACATTGCCGTCCAACAACTTGCCACCTCGGACAACTACTGTACACGGCAAATCCTCAGCAATGGCATTCACTAACAATAATCCAAAGATGAGAATAATTGATCGCCAAAACTCGTATTGCATGGTTTTGTCCCCATGGTTGTCTTGTACCTGAATCCGTGAATTGTGGGTGAACGTACTGCTGGTGCCCTCGCCGACAGAAAATGCGTTGTGCTGGTGCCCCGCCAGCACAGAGTAAAAATCACGGATCCAGGTTGTATTCTGTTCATTATTCTGTTCATTATTACAATATACCGTTCCCCATCCATTTACACCATAATACAAATATAACATTAGTTATACCCTTGAACCGCAAAAATCATTTTGCCAGAAAAAAACCTGTACGGTTAAAAACACAAAATGGCAAATTACCCTGCGAATATCATCAGGAAACCGGCAATGGCACCTAGGAAATAGCCAAGTACCTGCAACAGTGTCAGTTCGCGGCCGGAGACCTGGTTGATCAGCCGATGCGCCTCGGCGGGATCCAGGCCATTGACCGCCCGTTCGATGCGTCCAGGCAAATCCAACCGTGCGATGACCTCATCGGAATGCGCGGCGAGTTCCTGTTCGATAAGTTTTTGCAAATAGGGAAGCAACTTTTCGGCGACTGCGTTCCATAAGCCGTCGTTGCCGAAGAGCTCCCCCAGCATCCCCGGAAGTTTCTCCTGGAGATAATCGACAATGGCTTTTTCGAGTTGTGGAGTATGCTCATCAATAAAGCGATCCAACGCCTGCTGCGCCTCCGGTGCCTGAAGATACTCCCGCAATTTCGTGGCGAGGGTGCCGACCTCATCGGCAAGCATTTTCTGAGTCTCCTGCATGCCAAGGCGCTCTGAAATCAGCTGCTCGATGGATGGCCAGTCCAGATGGTTCAGTATCCCATCGACCACCGCGTCGGCACCGCCAAACATCGCCAGCATCATTCCAAAGCGCTGGTCAAGGTATGAAATCGCCGCCGGGCGCAGACTGGAACGCAGGAAAGATGTCAATTGCGGGACATTCCGATGCAACTCCGCCAAGATTCCCTCGGCGACTTTCGCACGGTTCTCCGTTTTCGCAAAATACTGCTCGGCACAGAAAGCCACCAGCCGGGCGATCTTC
>JAFXSU010000321.1 GCA_017525435.1 Victivallales bacterium | reverse complement strand
GCTGATGGTGGCGACCGATGTCCCCCGCAATGTGAATACCACGCTCGAACCGGCTCCGGATCAAGAAGTGACTGCAATGCTACGGGCCATCCTCCAGCCGATGGAACGTCGTTTGGAGGCCGAGATGACTTGCGTGCAGGATGGCAAGCCATTGTACCGCCGAACCTTCTCGTGGGAACAGGATAAAGGTCTCGCCTTCGAGGATCCCGACCCGCCCTTCGTGCTGGATTTCGCGTTCTATCCCACCTACGGCTTCATCAAAGCAAAGGTAAGTTGTTCAAAGGCGGAGAAATACGCACGCGCCACGCAGGTCAACTTTAAAATCGTGGACGAGTCCGGCGTGGTTCACTCGCTCCAGGAATGCGCCAAGCGGAACAACGCCCTGCAGGACCGCTGGAATCTATCGGAGTTGCCAGAAGGCCGCTATGACCTGGTAGCCGAAGTGGTGGATGCCGAAGGTGCGGTCATCCAAGAGGCCCGACGGGATTTCCTTGTTCAGAAGTTCCCGTGGCAGGGACTGGGCTTGGGCGCGAAGCGCATCGTGCTCCCGCCATATATTCCTTTAAAATATAGCGACCGCGAAGTCCAGGCGCTCCAGACCGGCTTCCATCTGGGGGGAGGGCTGTGGGATGCGATTTACGCGCAGGGCGAGAACCTGCTGACTGCTCCGGTCACGTTGCGCCTGGGCGGTCAGGAGGCCGCGATGGTCGGCGAACCCGAACTGCTGGAACAGGCCGACGACCACATCACCTTGGAAAGCCGTCTGGAGTGCGGCAAAATCAACGTCCCCATCCGACAGGAATACGACTTCGACGGCTTCTGCAAGGTCACGATGACCATTGAGCCGACCGATGGTCCCGTGGAACTTGACTCCGCACAGCTGGACATCCCGCTGAAGGCGGAGTACCTGAAGTATGTCTGCGCAATGGGCAACGGAATGCGCAAGAACATTCACCGCGAACTCGCACAGGAGGACGGCGTAATCTGGGCAAGCATGGAGGACTGCCAGACGCATCCCTACCACCACGGCTTCCGTCCATACATCTGGTTTGGCGAGATCTACAAGGGGCTGGCCTTTGTCTGCGAGTCTCCCGCCAACTGGGAGCGCGTGCCGGAGACCTCGGCGCAGGAACTCATCCGCACGGGCGACACGGCGGTCTTCCGCCTGAATCTGGCGAACAAGCCCTTCACCCTGGACGCGCCACGCCAATATGTGCTGGCCTTCCAGCCTACGCCCACGCGTCCCCAGGACACCGGATGGCGCAATCAATACGGCTCGATGTACAACGCCCGGAATCCCAAGCAGACAGTAAATTTCATGACTGGCCTCAACAACTACGCACGCTTCCTGTGCATGCGAGTCGATGACGGCATCTGCCAGGTGCCCAACGACGACTGGTCCTTTGTCGAATATCTCACGAAGAACCAATGGGAGACCGAGGAGGAGGTCAAGGCTTTCGCCCGTGAATATCTCGCAAAGAACCACCTCACCGAGGAGAACTTCAGCATCTGGAACAAAGGCGAGACGGAGCCCGGCGACGACCTCGTGACGCGCATGTGGCAGGGTTGCCGCTTCTGGAGGAACACTCAAATCAATTTGGTTTACATGAATCCCCGTGCGTGCTGCCCCAGCTGGCCAGAACGCGACATATATGTGGACGAGTGGTACGGCGGAGAGTGGCGCCCTTCCAAGAGCTACCGCGACGAATACAGCTGCCACGCCGACCCAAACTACTGCGACTTCCTGCTATGGAACTCCTTGCGTATGATGAAGTACGGCTTCTGGGGACTCTACCTGGACAATCTCTATGACTCCTGCTGGATCGATCCCGCTCTCAACCCCTACGGCGAGAACACCGGTGCATATTGGCCATTCTTCAAGATCCGCGAGCTGATCCGGCGTTCCGCAACCGTCTCCTACGAAGAAGGTTTTATGCTGAATGGCCGGCCGATGCTGATGATTCACGAGACGGACTGCAATGTGGTGCCCTGGCTCTCGCTTGCCTCTCACGCTCTTGACTGGGAGATGAATTTCGGCGACCGTCCCTTCCCGGAGCGCTTCTCCAATGCCTACCTCGTCACCAACACGTTGGGCACCCAGACTGGTGCCACGCCCATGGTGCTGTTGAACTCCAGCGGCTCCAATGGCACGGCCGCCACCGAAAGCCTGATGGCGCTCTGCTATCCCTACGGGTTGCTCTCTCAACATGACTCCGGACTCTCCCGCACCGAACGCTATTTCACCCTGCGGGACAAGGTCTTCGAATTCGGCTATGGTGAACCTGACACGCAGGTCTTCCCCTGCTGGGACGCCGCAAATCCCGTCCGTCAACTCACCGAGAAGGTCCGCTGCACCTTCGTCCGTCGCGTTGACGGCGAAGCACTGCTGCTCATCGGAAATCTGGGCGCGGAAGATGCCGAAGGACAATTTGTCCTGCCGGGCAAATTCACCGCCACCGATGCCGAGACCGGCGAAACACTACCGGTGGACGACGGCAACCGCCTGACTGTCCCCGTCAAGGGGTATACCGCCACGCTCATTCACCTGAAACCGTAATTTAAATACAAGAACTCATGAGCAAAGAACAACTTTCCGGAAAACTCATCCGCCGGGTCGGCGTGGTGAATTGGGACTGCGGACTGCCGTCCAGCACCTTCTTTGGCGGATATGCCTGCAAATCATTGGGTCCAAAACATTTTCGCGACCGGACACCCTACTATGCCATGGAGACCGCGCCGGACGCGATTGAAATGCCTGACCGCACACAGGAGGACTTCGACGCGGAACTGCGCCATGCAATCCAGGCCGGCATCGACTATTTCGCATACTGCTGGTATGACCGCACGCCACCGGATGGTCATGTGGTAGAGGGCGATGCCACGACTGCCGACGGCCATCTTCAAGAATTGACCAAGGCGCGTCTGCTGCATTTGGCAAGCGACTTGAAGAGCCAGATCGGCTTGTGCGCGATTCTCATCACCAGCCATCCGTATTCCGACACCGAACTGATGGATTTGCTGAAGACCATGGAGGAGCCATATTACGAAAAAGTCGATGGTCGTCCGATGGTCTATCTCTTCCCGGGTGCCTGGGAGCCGTTGCTGGAGCGCCTGCGGAAGCTCTGCCAGGACTCCGGCCGAGCCGAACCCTACGCCGTGTTGCTGGAACGCTGGGAGACTCCCGTCGAACAACTGGCGAAGGTCGATGCGCTTTCGGACTACTCCGGAATGCTCACCGGTGAGACCTGGGAGGAACTCCTGGAGGATATCAAGCGCGGAAACGACTTCCGCGTCGCGCAGGGCAAGCCCATTGTGCCGCACTTTTCGACGGGATGGGATCCCTCGCCACGCATAGAGCATCCCGTGCCGTGGTGCAAGTATCCCACTTTGAATTACGCCGCGCCCGCCACTCCCGAACAACTGCTCGACGGTGCCAAACACTTCAAGGAGTGGCTTCAGGAACACGCCGAGGCCTGCCCGACCGGCGAGCTTCTCGTCTTCGCTTGGAACGAATTCGAGGAAGGCGGCTGGATCTGCCCGACCTGGCAACCGAATGGCACTCCCGACACCTCGCGGTGCGATGTCTTTGCCAAAATGGTGCAACTCTGGAAGTCATAATAGCACAACTCGTTTATAATGAAGAAGTTAATTATAGTTTTTATCACCATGGCGCTGATTTGTCCGATTTTTGCGGACTATCTTGTCACGGTGCAGAACGGCGACCAGGCGCTCTTCATGCAGCCGGTCTCGGTGGAATTGACCGCCGAGCAGCTGGCATTCGTCCAAGAAGGCATCCACCTCGTGGAAGAAAGCGCGGACGGGCGTTTGCTGAATTTGCCAGAATATGCTGTGGACGCCACTGGCGCCGTTCCGCGCCTCTGCTGGAATCTCCACGACGAGACTGCGCCAGGGCGTTTGCGCCGCTTCCGTCTGGAACCGCGCAACACCCGTCTTCCCGCGCCCTGCAAGACCGACCTCGAGTGTGTGCAGGACGGGGCCTTCATCACCGTCCGCAACAGCTATTTCCAGCTGCGGCATCCCGTCCATGGCAGGGGCGGCATCCCGCAGGACATCCTGTTCCGCGAGAGCGGCTATGAGGACTCCGGCATTGAGTTCTACGACCGCCTCTACCATCCCGGCGTGGGGACCTTCTGGGCAAAGAACGACCCCGATGCCACCTGTCAGGTGGTTTTGGAAACCCCTCAGCGCGTGGTCGTGGAGGCGCATACGCATTTCGTGGCCGACCATGGTGGCCCCGCGGTCGGCAATCCCGAAGCGGTTTACCGATACATCTATTCCGCTTATTCACCGGTAGTTGAAGTCGAGCGCGTTATCACACGCGAAGATGCCAGCCAGAAATGGAACGAGGCGCAATTCCTGCAAGTCTGCCGCCGCGACCGTTTCTACACCACCATTCATTGCGGAGAACCAATGCAAACCAACCTGGTGGGACCTCCTGACGGCGAACCACGCAGTTTCTCCTTTAGCCAGTGGGGTGTTTTTGCCGCAGGGCAGGGCGCCTTCGGCGTCGGAGGAACGCGTGGCGGCGGCTACGACCGCGGCAAGCACGGCTTCCCGTACAATCTCGCCGCGCAGAATCTCGGTTTCCCGGCAGGCGAAACCGAGCGGCGGCAGGCGGGGCTGATCTACTTTGGCCCGTCGCGGAGCGACGCAGGATGGTATTCCCGCTGGCTGGGGTCCGACCGCCCGACCGTCACCATCCAAGAGGTGGAGAAGCGTGCCGGAGCAGCGGATGAAATTGGCGACATAATACTGGACTGCAAAGGAATGAAGATATATTTCTCTGACGCGGCGGAAGGCTTCGGCTGCCGTGGCATCGAGAATCTGCTTGGCGACCAGACCGTGCGCTTCGTCTTCCCGCAGAAGACGCCTACGCCGCTCTGGAACCTCGCCTTCAAGAAACCCTACGAGGTCCGCCAGCAGGAAAGCGACCAACCCGACTTCATCGAAACCGCCTGGCTGAGTTCCGTGTCCGATTCCGTGCCCACCTGTTCCCGCGTGGATGACGGCCTTGTCTTCGAATGGCACGGCCTGGATCTTCCCGGCGAACCTGGCGTGGTGGATGTGAGGTGCACCATCCGTTCTGCGCTTTCGCCCGCGGGCGAAAGTCACTGGCGCATCCAGGTCACCAACCGCAGTACGCAGTGGGGTCTGGCGGAGACGCAATACCCCATCCTTGCTCAGGTCATCCGTCCCGGACAGGGCGACGCAATGCTGCCAGACCACAACTGGGGGCACCGGCTCTACCGCAATTCATTCCGGACCGCCGAACAGACCTATCCGACTTACAAATGCCCCATGCAGTTCATGGCCTTCAACCAAGGCGATGCAGGGCTGTACATCGCCGCGCACGACCCCGGCGCACGCCCGAAGCGCCTGAAGGTCTCCAGTACGCAGGAAGTCAGTTTCTGCGTCCATGCGGAGAATGCCTCGCAGCCCGGAGCCGGCAACGGCGACGACTTTGCGTTCTGCGTGGCTGCCTACCGGGGCGACTGGTGGCAGGCCGCCAAACGCTACCGCAAATGGGCCACCTCCGAGACGCCTTGGACCGCCAAGGGCCCTATCGCCTCACGCACCGATTATCCACGGGCTCTCGTGGACGCCTCCTTCTGGCAGCGCCTGACCAGCCAAAACAAATCAACCGACGCGGTTGCCTCCATGATGGAGGAACTCCACGGTCGCATCGGCCG
>JAFXSU010000320.1 GCA_017525435.1 Victivallales bacterium | reverse complement strand
GGAGATATCATAATAAGTATATAATTTCCAGATAAATCAGTTATTTTATTATCCAGGTGGATTCTCCAGACAACCGATGTCCGCCACTAAAAGCACTTTTCACGGAAAAACTTCAAAACCGAAGGAAGGACCTTGGCGGGATTCCGCAAGCCCGGATGAGTACTTTTTACAATGATATGCTTATGTGGCTGTGGTTCTGGAAGATGAGTAGATTCTACCGAAACCTTTTTGTCCATGCTTCCCGCAATGATTCCGACGGGTGGCAGCCAGGCGGGCGCAGGGATGTTCATCACATATGAATCTGCTTCCGGTGCCATGTCTTCAAGCGATGCATTTATTTTGTTGACATTAGGGATTTTACCCAAATATGCCAGAACTGATCCCTGATTTGGCGGTCCCAGCATCACGATGGCCTGGATGCGTTGCGCTTCCGCAACTGTCATCTGTGCCAACGCACCCCGCAGAATCAGTCCGCCCATGCTATGGGTTAGGAAGTAAATGTTTTCATTTTCAGGAAGTTTTGCCAATAATTCGTGGTATTCTTTCAGAAAATGATCCACATGGCCAGCAATCGATGTCTCTGCCGACGGATAGTCGTAGTTATATGCATCAAATCCTTCTTGTGAAAGTGCATCCGCTAATTTCTGCATCGAACTGGAACGCACCCCCCAGCCGTGAATCAACACCACCGAACGTCCCGTGGGTGTCTTCGCAGACGTCTTGCCAAAGCAGTAGCCCTTGTCAGCATAGTTGACGACCACGGAAGTCGGCCGTCCTTCCAGCAGATTGCGAAGCTGCCTCAGCGTTGTGCCACGCGCAAGCCGGACATCCGAGGCATCCAATATCCGCCACCAGTCGCTGACATCGTTGAATTGCAGTTTCCAGCCGCCTTCCTCGTAAGTCGTCCAAAAGACACTTCCCCCCAGCGTCGGGGACGAGATATTAAACGTTCCATGCGCTTCCAACAAAGACGGCAGTTCACCGGCACGGACTTTCTCCCGAAATAATTGAATCAATTCCGTTTTCATGGCATCTTTGGACAATTCTTGACAAAATACGACACTTCTTCCACTTAGTGCGACCATTAGTAAAAATGCCGACAAGCCGTTGGTTAGAAAAGAAATGCGAAATCTGTTCACGATTGTATTCCCGTGTTTCGGTTGCGCCTGACCAGCCACCAGGTCATGCCACTCCAGACCAGAAGCATCAGTAGGCAAAAGGACCAAACTTTGAACCATCCGAGCGTGAAGACGAGTGGCAACGCGATAGCCGTCCACAGCCCTCCGCCCATGAAAGGCTCGTGGATCAATTGCTTGTAGCCGAAGGATGCGGCGGCGGCGGTGCGGTTTTCCGGATCCACGGTGCGTAGAAGCATCAGCCCCGTGGCAGTCACGCCGAGGGACTGCCCAAATTCGGCGATGGCTCGCTCAAACCATGCGTTCGGATAAAGGCGTGGTGCCAGCCATACGACCATCAGGACACTCCAGGCAGTTCCAAAAATCACCAGCACCAGCAGTGGTGCCCAATTGGCGACAACCACGGAGAGCTTGATGGTGGAGACGGCGGAAACGACGAGAAAATCCAGCGAGGCTCCCGAGAGCCGCTGCATCTGCCCGTGGTCAATCAGCTTTTCGAGCTTGAAGCACTCAGCCGCACGCTGGAGGAGCACACCACCAATCATGCACAGCGGAAAGAGCGGGAAGCCTGTGAAAAAACGCTGAATGGCGTTGGGAAAAAGAAAAATCTCCGCGCTTTGGAGCCCCTTGAGCATCCCGAAGCCAATGGCGATGGCAATACCGATCAAGGCAATGTGCCAGGCCAGCGAGTCCAGCGAGTCGCAGACGACGGTCTGCCGCCCCGCCGCTGGACGTTCCTCCGGTGCATAAATGCCAAGCTGCTCCAGATGGTCACGGTCCTCAAAATTCCTCACGCCTTGAATGTGCCCTTTTGCCAGTGCCCAGTTGATAAGCATCATCCCGATGAGAATGCCCAAGACCATGCCGACGGTGGCCATCGTATAGCCGAGGGCAATGCCGTCCTCCCACTGGTAGTACTCGAAACTTTCGACCATCCCGCCCACGGTTCCATGGCCGCCCTCGAAGCCAATTTCCACCAGATTGCCCATTGCGGGTGGCACATCGAAGAAATGGCAGAGCAGAAAACCAACCAGCCCCAGACCAATGACATACTGCCCCCACGCCAGCAACTGCCCCATGCATAACTGCGGCAGCGCCATCCGCCAAGCCTGTCGGAATTTCGGGGTCGCCGTCCCCAGGAAGAGTGTGGCGAAAATCACATTGATGAGAAAACTCGGCAGGCGTTGTGCGCCGCTGACCCACTCCGAGGGCAACCTCGCGCCACACAACTGCACCACCGCAAGCCCCACCAGCCCCCCGATTACCGAACTGGGCAGATAGAGCCTCTGAAGCAAGCGGATTTTCATTCGAAGGAACTTCCCCAGCACCAGCAGACTGGACAATGAGCAAAAGACAATAATTGCGGTCATGGTTGATGGAAGCTGAGTTACGTGCTATTGCGAAATCTTCATTGCCCGGCCGAGAGCGTCATCCGGTCGCAAGAGAATGAGGCGGTCAATCCAGATACGTTCGACCTGGTCGTTGATGACAGGTGCGGCATAAAGATACATCGCCTTGTTCAACTCGCTGACGCCCAATGGTATGAGTTTATAATCCGTCCCCGCCAGCGCCGTTGCGGGAACTTTGGCGGATGGTCCGGCGGGATAGTTGCCGAAGGACATTGCGTTGCCTGTGGCCATCGCCCCGGGCTTGAGGTCACAACGCGCGGTCAGATAGACCTCGAAGCGTCCCGGCGGAATGTGCCAGCACTGCACAAACCACTCGGTGTGCGTGCAAGGCATCGCGATTGCCTGCCCATCCGACGCGGCGGTGTCCGGCAGCAGTTCCATCCGCTTGGGACCGAAGCAATTCTGGTCTCGATAGAGGCTCTCGACATTCCAGCCCCACCACTCGCGGTCCTTTGCGACCTGTGGCGGACGCTCGCCTTCGCTCGCACGTGTGACCATCACCGCCCCGCCGAAGGTCGCGCGGTATTTCGCCAGCCATTCGGGGACCGGCGTTCGCGCCCCCTCGGCCAAATACGGACAATCCGCCTTCTTCAGCGCGGCCTCCAGGAAGTCCAAAACTTCGTTTGGATTGACATCGCGCAACAGAGGCAGACGCTGTTCAGGGGCACATTGGAGCAGATGCGGGCGTTCAAAGAGATTGATGGTCAGCGGGATCGATGCCGTCGCCAGGCGCGGACCATATACGGAATCCGACTGGTGGCGCCAAGCCGCATCAAAGAGCACCCGCCAGAGACGCACAAGTTCCTCATCACTAAGCCATCCATCGGTATTCGGCGCATTGCAGCCGTCCTTGCACTCCGGATGCGCCTCGACCGCCGCGACAACACCGTTGAGGTAGGCGAAGATTGCAGGAGCGCCCGGCCCATAGTGGTGCGTGACGAATTCGTTGATGAGCGCCTTGTCATCCGCATCCGGATTCCACAGCAATTTTGACACCAAATAGATGCGCAAGTCCGCCAGGTCCGCCGCATCGCCCGCCTGGTCATGCGACCCCTGCTGGAAGACGCTGATGGCCTTGCAGTCGCGGAAGAGCCGTGTGTCCTGTTTAATGCAGTTCCAGTTGGGGTGTGGCATGTAGTAGTGCGAGAAATCTGTGAGGTAATGCCAGATCATCATCTGCTTGGCAATTTTGCCCCACTCTGCCAATTCATTGAAGAAGATGCGGTTGCGTTCAGAGTCAATGGGAGCAAAGGAACACTCTTCAATCGTGCAGTAGCGGATGATCACATTGTCCAATGGACGCACCGTTTTGGGCGGCTGGCGAGTGTAGTGATAGGCCAATGTCTCCACCAGCACCTCCGGAAATTCCTCCGCGATGGATGCGGCGACCTCGTTCACGCAGTCCAGCAGGAGGTCGGTCAGATTGCCGTGCGTAGCCACAAATTCTTGGCAATCCGCACATTCGCAGGGCGACTTGTTGTCATTCTGCGAGACGGAGATCAGCCGCGATTTCGGGTGGGCGATGATTTCCTCCTTGACACGGCGGCAGAGTTCCTTGCGCATCTCGCGGTTGGTCAGGCAGAGCTGGTTCAAGGCACCCCCTTGACGCAGACCGTCACGCAAAGCGAACCACTCCGGATGCTCCGCAAAGTATTTGTCCTTAGGGATAAGCATGTCCATTGTGTGCACGAAGCCGATCATCGACATTGAACCACCCCACTCCTCCGTCATATGGTAACCGAAGGAGTTGTTCCGCATCTGCGCCTGGAAGCGCGGTGAACCTCTCAACGTGAGATCGCGGTAGAGCGCGGTGCGCATCTGGATTGGCGGCGCATAGCGCCAAGCCGTGCCAGAACGTGGCAACGCAAGACGTGGGCGCTTCGGCAGCAGTGTGTCATCTGCGGTGAAGAAGCGCACGCCGTATTCGCGCTCCAAAAACTCATACACGGCATAGAGCGTTCCGCGCGGACGGTCCCCCGCAATCCACACGTCGCCTGACGCATCCACGCAGTAGCATACCTCGTCCGGCTTCAGTTCTGACCAGCCGCCCAGCCCAAGCGCCGTCAGTGCCTCAGACGACTGACCGACATGGACGACAGCACCTAATGCGGAATCGCGTTCCGCCACGACTGGCACTGACTCGCCTGAAGATGATATCTGCGACAAATAGAAGGACAATTCCTTCGCCGCAGTCCGTTCCGCCGGAATAGCCGTCGGTGAAACCACCACCTGATACGCCGACACTTCCAGAACACACATTATGGCCATCAGCAAAGTCGATTTAAAAAAATTACACATAATTTATTTGTATTAAAGAAGTTAGTTGTTTATTAAAAAGAAAATTCACAAGAAAACTAAGATTCGGTTTCCTTTTCGGACAACCGACTTGTAGATTCCCAAAATGCAATTACATTATTCCCATAGGGGGTGAGGGTTTTACCTCCCTATATGGAAAGGTTAGAGGTTAGAGGTTAAAGGTTAAAGGTTAAAGGTTAAAGGTTAAAGGTTAAAGTCCCAAGCCCCGCGTCACAAGCCCCGCGTCACAAGGCCCGCGTCACAAGCCCCGCGTCACAAGCCCCGCGTCACAAGCCCCGCGTCACAAGC
>JAFXSU010000319.1 GCA_017525435.1 Victivallales bacterium | reverse complement strand
CTGCCACTGGACGGATTTCGCCAGTGGGAATCAATCCCTGCGTGACAGGGGTGAAGGCATCCGCATAGAGTTCCAGCTTGTGGTCCAAGATGTCTCCCGTCCCCTGTCCTTTTAAATTGAAAAAGACATGCTGGGTAAAATTAACCGGCGTGGGGCGATCGCACTCCGCCTCGTAGTCCACCTGCCAGGCATTCCTTGGCGTCAGCGTATAGGTGACAAGGACCCGCAGTTTCCCTGGATAGCCTTGATCGCCGTCCGGACTTTCCAGCCGGAGCTTCAGCCCGATGGAATCGCCAGCCTGGAATGGCTCGGTTTCCCAAACAGAATTGTGGAAGGCACGTTCTCCGCCGTGAAGGCTGCACGGCACGCCTCCAGGCGCATTGTTCAACGGCAGGCGATACTCTATTCCCTCCAAAGTGAATCGTCCTTTGGAAATGCGGTTCGCATAACGTCCCACCAAAGCCCCGAAATAAGGCTGGAGTCCCTCGTAGCCACTCAAGTCTAGAAACCCCGTGGTGATGTCATCCAGTCGCCCCGCCCGATCCGGCACATATAGTCGCTGGACAATCCCGCCATAGGAAAGGACGTCCATCTTCATTCCGCCGGCGCCATTCAGACGATACCGCATCACGGCACGTCCATCCCGTGTCTGACCAAATGGTTCGCATTGGATGGACGATTTTCCGACTGGATTACTCATGGTTCAACCTCAAACTCATCTTCGTCGTGGCCAATGCGGAAGTATTTGCTCTTGCACAACCAGGTCGAGTGCGGCTTGGCCGAAGGCATTGACATCCTGAATGGAAACTTGTGTCAAGCGAACATCCGTCGAGGCGACCTCCAACTGAATGGGCACGGACTGCACCAACTCGCCAGTCACGGCCGAGACTTCACGGACGACGCCTGTTATCCTCGCACACAGCCCCGTTGAGCCTTCGTTGGCATACACCTGGTAGGTATCAATGATGATTTGGATGAAACTGGCAACCTGGAGCGTTTTTCCCAACGCCAAGCAACGCTCCTGTGTCAATTCAAAGCATCCGCCGAGGCGGTTCTGCCGCAAGGCCTGCTCCAGCACCGCTGGCGCACAGAGCCGGTATCCCCGTTGCAGGAGACCACTTTCCAAACGACCACTAAGATAGTTTCCGAGGTAAAGCGGTGCCAAAGGTTCTTGAATGCGAGGTGCCAGAAGCGCAGTCATCGGCGCCTGGCTTCCGACCTTGCCCGAATTCAACATCGCGGTCAACTCGGCAACGCAACGCCGCAGATTCTGGTATTGGCCAATCTGGATGTCAAAAGGTTCCGTAGGCAGACCTAGCCCGCTCTGACAAGCCATTGGCTCCACATGCAACACGAATCCACCAAGTCCGCGGTTGAGTTCCGTACGCAACAACCCGGCAATTCCTCGCTCCTGAAGAATTGTGGTTTGAGCGGTGCGGTCTTGGGTCTCAATGGCCTTCAGCAACTCATTGCTGGCGCCTTCGGAAAGCACCGAGAAGCCCGCTCCGGCCACCCCGTCGCAAACCGTCCGATATACCTCGCCGATGATGTTCGCAGGCAACCGGCTGGTATAAGGACGTGGCGTTGGCACTGCCACTTGAGCCGCCCATGACGCAATCCCGCAAGCCAGCAGTAGCGCACAGACAATTCGTTGTAGATTAAATTGTTGCATTATTGGATCCCGTTTTGGCAAAAATGGAACCGAATTTGTTTTGACCGGCCGCAGCAAAGTGTCGTTAGTGGCCGTGCCCTCTCGCTTGCGCACTCTTTCAAGAGACCACGCCTTGCCTATAATACGAGAGGATTTCCATTTTTTCCAAAGGCATCAAAAACTTTTCGCGTTTGAGATGATCAGCAATACCAGTCGAAATGACGAACCTTGCCATTGATTTCCCATTCTTCGGGGCAGGTGTTGTTCAGCCAATCCATCGGCACCACCTGGCTGTCCCCCATCGAAGCAATCTCAAAGCATCGAACCAGCTCCTTGCGTATCTTGGCAGTCAGTATCCCCGGCTGAATTGACAGGAAGAAGGTGGAGCCACTGCATGCGGCCAGCTCCGCAAACGACTTCACGCGCCCCCAGGGTTGACGGTCGGAGACCTCCAGTTCCCCTGTGTCCACCATAAAACACGTGCCATTCTGACAATATCGGAAGGCCAACGCATTCACTCGGTTGTGCAAGGCATGGGGCCAATCCTCGTCAGGCATGTCGCGGTTGACGCGACTCATGTGCAACAATCCGGCGCCCAGCTGCCCGACGATGTCAGTGCCGAGAATCATCACATCACCCATCGCGCCCTTGACGGCTCGGTAGAAATCCACGATGATCTCCGCACTTGTCCGTGAGCGGTCTGCGAAACTCCAGGATCCAGGCGGAAGCTCCGGCTTGAGGTAATTCCCCAGGCAATCCTGCGTGGAATTCACATGCTTGACCAAGTCAAAACCCCAGTCCGCCATCCGACGGATATCATCACGGATATGCTCCAGAACCTCCGGCACCGAAGGATCCAACAGGTTCGGATCGCGCTGCTGGTGCCAACGCTCCGGCAGTTCCGCCGAACTGTCGCTCAGCAGTCGCAAGGCAATGCCAGGTCGGACACCTTTTGCCTTGAGGTCATCCGCCAGCGCAGCCATGTCCGGGAAATTCGCATTGCCATGAGTCCAGGGGCCACACGGCCGTTCCACGCCATTGCGTACACATTCCCATCCAGGATCCACAATCTGGAACGGCGGGTTGGTCAAGCCATTTGCCAGTCGCGACAACTCGTGCGCATCAGACAAAATGCTCCGTGCCGTTGACGTTCCACGGTAATAGTGTCCATCACATTGTCCATAAATGGGAAGCGATGGTAGAATTGGAACGGCGGACAACTCTGCGCAGAAATCACGCGCCGCCGCCATCGGCGTACGTTCATAACGCCGGTAGATCACCGTGGCGGCCAACAGCCGACGGCCATCCAACAGGACTCCGCATGCGCCGCAACGCAAATCCAGACGCAGCCATACGCCTGTGGGATTCACATGCCAGACGGCAAAGCCTCCTGGCTGCGCCAACACCCCCAGGCCGCGGGCCGACTCATCGCCCTGCCCCAGAACATACCACGGAAATGGACGCATGGGATCCATCGTGCGCCATTGTCCACGACCTTCCATCTCGCTCCAGACATTTCCCAAAAAACGCATCGAGGGACGCCATTGCTGTTCCCAATAGATGCTCAGGGACAACAGGGCGCTTTTGCCGGCGGTCACACCGACTTCCAGCTGTGCCGCCTCGTCTGCAGGATTGGGCACCAGGTCCACCACAATGTCTTTGTAGGACATGCGGTTGCTTGGATGGGCAAAGGTGTGCGTCCCCCCTTCATACTCGACGACGACTTCATTGGGAAATAGGATGGTGTCGCTGATGGGCATAAAAAAGCACCGCCAAATGGGCTAAAATGGATTTACGATTGGTGATAGGTTAAATATAGCCCTTTTCCTTTTGCAAGTCTGAAGTCAGAAAAAATATTTGGGATTTATATATTTTATTCAGAGAAACTCAGAGAATCAGTTCAAAACAGAGAGATATGAGTCGGAAGGAGAGTTCCGACGGCCGCCGTTGGGATACGCACGCTGCGCGAGCGTTTGTCTTATATCCAAATAAAGTATATGATTCCCCTAAAAAAGCAAAGCCGGGAAACTTATCAACCAATAAAGCAAAGTAAAGAAGGAATATAAATCAAGTAAAAAGACAATCGCCAAAAAAGGTGCTACCAGTATTGCATAGCCGACTTTTCGAGCATTCAGACATTGAAAGAACAACCAGAAAAGAATACAGAAAAGAATCGTCAGGAGGACAAAAAGCGAAATCGGCCGATCCGGAACCCACAAATGAGCAAAAATCATAGGAGAATAAAAATGGGATTTATATCTTTAACTTGCCTGGTTTCAGGAAGATTTCTGGGACACACGGGACATACGGGACAAGGCAATTGCAAGCCACCGTCCCGTCCGTTCCATTACCCATTGAGCAAGTTAAAGATATAGTTTCCATAAAAATCATAATCTGGTACCCGAGGTGGGAGTCGAACCCACAATGGTGTTTCCACCGACAGATTTTAAGTCTGTTGCGTCTGCCATTCCGCCACTCGGGCCCAATGAGTTAGATGTATTATTTAAATTTCGTTGGTAGCCTTGAAAAGTGCGAGATTTCGCAGTCCGATTCGCATTCCCAGTGGTTTCATCGAGAGTTGCAGGCTCCGGGTGAGCTTACGGATTTCCATGCCGGGAGGCAAAGCGATCTGCCAGATCATCGTGTATTCGCCATTCGCGATACAGGTCGCCAAGTCCACGATGTTGATGCCACGTTCACGCAGATAGCCGGAAAGCGCCGCAACCAGACCGGGTTGGTCAGGTCCCGCCGCAGTGAGCATGTACTCATTGCCCACCGAGGGCGGTTCCGCCTTCACTGGCACCACCGGTCCCTGATAGGGCAGGATGCCAATTGATGCGGTCGCCAGCATCTCACTCTGCGCGAAAGCATTCCGCAGACGCTCCGGGGTGACCTGCGAAGGGAACTCCACCAGAAGTGTCATCGTGAAGTAGTCCCGCAACACAGACTGGCGCACATCCGCCAAGTTGCCCTCTAGGAGTTGCACTGCCTGCGAGATTTCCGAGACGATGCCCACCTGGTCTCGGCTCATCACCGAGACCATGTAGGCTTTCTTGCGTGGCTTTGCCGTGCGTCTCGCCGCAGGGAGCGTGGATTTAGCGTTTCTTGGCGACATTGCGGTCATAATCCACCAAGTCGTTGATCCAGGCGGTCCCCACGGTGACTTTCTCGCGACGGCAGAACTCGTCGTAAACCGCCTCCCAGGAAGCACCTTTGAGTTCCTCCAGCAGCGCCAGTTTCATGGCATTGTCTCCGTCCTTCTCATATTTGAGGAGGGTCTTGGTGGGTTCGAGAAGTGCGCACAGGAGCGCCTTCTGGGTGGCGCGGGTGCCGACAACCCAGGCGCCGATGCGGTTGATGGAGCCGTCAAAGAAGTCGAGCGCGATGTGCGTCTTGGGGAGGGAACCGGTTCGGACGAGCTGCTGGAAGAGGTTGCGTAGGTCGTCGTTGAAATTCACCACATGGTCGGAGTCCCAACGCACGCCACGGGAGACGTGGAGAAGCAGCTCGTTCTTGAAGAGCATGAGCGCCGCGATCTTGTCATGGATGGTCTCAGTGGGGTGGAAATGCCCCATGTCAAAGGTGACCATGAGATCCGGGCGGGTCATCGCGTATGCCATGTAGAACTCGTGGGAGCCGACGACATAGTCCTCGGAGCCAATGCCGAAGAGCTTGCACTCCACGCCGTCACGGATGTATTTCGGGCTGATCTTCTCGGAGAAGATTTCCTCGTAGGCGGCGATCAGGCGCTTGCGCGGTCCCATGCGGTCAATGGGCTGGTCCTTGGCGCCGTCGGGAATCCAGTGGTTGACGATGCATGGGTTGCCTTGCGCCTTGCCCATCGCGGCGGCGATTTTGCGGCACGCCTTGTCGTGGCGAATCCAGAAATCGCGGACCTTCTTGTCGGCATGGGAGAGCGTGTAGCCGTCATTGGCAAGGGGATGTGCAAAGAAGGTGGGATTGAAGTCGAGGGAGACACCCTGCTTCTTGGCCCATTTCATCCACTTGTCGAAGTGCTTGGGCTCAATCTCGTCGCGGTCCACCGCCTTGCCGTCGGTCTCGGCATAGATGGCATGGAGGTTGAAGCGCTTGGCGCCGGGGATAAGCTTGAGCGCGGTCTCGGCATCTTGACGAAGCATCTCGCCATTGCAAGCACAGCCGGGATAGTTTCCGGTGCTCATGATACCGCCGCCGGAGACCGCCTCGTCATGAACCTCGAAGCCATGTACATCGTCGCCCTGCCAGCAGTGCAGGGAGATGGGCGTGGCGGCAAGCGTCTTGAGGGCGGCTTCGGTATCGACGCCCAGATTCGCGAACTCTTTCTTGGCGCTTTCGTAGCGCTGCATGATTTCGGCAGTGGTCATGGCCTTGAACATGTTGTTTTCTCCTGGTTAAGGGGTGGTCATTTGTTAAAAAATGATATAAGTCATTAATAATAAACGACTTAATGAATTAAAGGCAAATCCAGTTGCAACGTCTGTTTGAGAATGCCCCAGCTATCCGAGAAGCGGATTTCCATGAAGAGATGATTGACCAACTCTTCGGGCGAAACCTTAAAATAACGCGTGAAACGCGCCGTGTCGCCCGGAGCGACGGCTCCGAAGTAAAAGAGTTTACCATTCAGACCGTCCAGCCGCGAGAAACTCCGCCCCAGCAGGCAACTCGTCTGCCTGGAACCATTGTTGGTGACCTTTATAGTCAGCGGGAAGCATTCTCCGGTGCGAACAACCGCGGGAATCGCATCGCTTTCCAGGCTGAACTCCAATCCCTCTTGCTCCGGTTGCAGAAGGCTTTGCTTGAAATTAAGTCGATAGCAGACCAAAATGTCCTGCTGCGCCGGCTCATCAAGCAGTTTTTCGTCAAAGTCCCGTCTCTGAGGCATGGTGCGGAAGACCGAGTAGGTCTTTGCCGGCTTTCCCTGGACTTCGATGACAAACTCCATTGTGCGCCGATCCAGGGCGTCCATCGCATCCAAGATGCCCAGCCGGTGGTCTGGGTCAAGCACGACGCCATTTTCATCGGTGGCATAGCTCTGCCCATTGACGGTCACCTGGGCATTCGCAAGAGGCACTGGAGGCATCGTTTGGGTGCGAACCGACTCCTCGCCGTAGGTATATTCGCCTGGCATGACATGGTATTCGTAGTTGCTTCGTCCACCATCATTCCCCACTGTAGTGCGCAGAAGAGTCTCATAGACCCTCACCTCCGTGATGGTCTGCTCCTCTTGCAAACTTAACATGAAGGAGGGCTGTCGGTCATCTGTCGTCACTGCAAGCCGCACATCCAGCACTTGACTGGTCTCGGTAGAACGCACTTCTGTGCGCACATAGCTTCCACGCACTTTGTTGGCACGATCCACGCTCTCCCGCGTAGGCTGGCTGAGTTGCCAGGCCGTTCCCTCGGAAATTCCGATGTCATCCAGCACGGTATCGGTCACCCGCGGCTCAGCCCCTCTAACCACCATGAACCCGACGGCGATCAAAACACAAAACAGCAGGTGTCGTTTCATCATTTCTCCTCCTGCGGGTTGGATGCCATGGCAGCTTCCTCGGCCTGGGCAAGTCGAGCCGCTTTGCCCGCTATGACTGGCGCAACGAAAATGCACCCCAGTCCGGGGTAATGCGCTTCTGGCAACTCGCCAATGACTTCAGCCTGATCCGCATTGCCGCGCCGTGTCAGCCGACCGGCGGGATCCCAGACGGCGTTCATTACTGCGCCGAAGCGAATTATCGCATCGCGTTCACCGTATGGCGCATTCCATTTGTCCCGAAGCCAGACTGCGCGTTCCAATTCCTTGCCAAAGCCCACAGTGGCAAGCGCCGCGACCTCCTTTGCATTCGGAAGCATCACCTGTGCACCACTGAGATGAGCTATTCCAAGCGCCAGACGCTGAGTCTCCGAGAAGGTAAGGCCATCACGGAATGCTCGCTCGGCTTCGGCCGACAACTCCTCCGAGGGGCGATCCGGCGGCGCCATCAGTTTTAAAATGGCGAGATACTGCTCCTGCGTCATCGCCTGATTGCTGACGTAGAATGGCGACAGCCCTTTGGCATTTACCAGCACGAAGGACATCCCCACCCGGTTGGTGAACTCTGGAGGCGGCGGCAGCCGGTCAAGCCGGGCCGCCACTGATGTCCGCATGACCTGTATCAACTTCATCGCCTTCTCCTGTTCCAAGCCATAAAGCTTGAGTTCATCCAGGAAATGGCTCAGGTAACTGGCCTCCTGCCGAAGCAATTGGCGTTCTGCCGAGTAGCGGTCGATGTCATTCTTGAAGCCAATCTGATTCTCGCGCTCGATGTGCAGACGTTCCTCCAACTCCTTCATGCCACGACGCATCTTCATCGCGGTGGCTGCAAAGGCATTGGCGGTCGGTTGCTGCAACAGTTCCTGCATCTGTCGATGAAGGCTGTCCAGTCGAGCGGCATTCTCTGTGCGCTCCAACCGGATGCGGTCAAAGCTGCGAATCATGATCTGAAGCGGAGTGTCCCTGCCTACCGGCAAAGAACCGACATCTTCCTCAGGCACAGCGGGTTCTTCGGCAGTCGGCGACTCCGTGGCTGATGGCAGAGGCGGGGCATCCTGGGCACCAAGCGCCAGGCAAAAAAGCAGGGTTAGAATCAGCAGCTCTCTCATTTTAAATTCATGTTAAGCTGTTTATTCGAAATCAATTAATTGTATAATCACTAATTGATGTTGTGTTCCGAGCTGGTTTTGGCGCAGATGTCTTGATAGCGAACAAACGCCGCCTCCCAAGCTTCCGCATCGGAAGGCTCATAGCGGTTGCTGGGTTCGCTGCGCTTGACGATTTCGCGGCCTTCTGCCAGTGATGCGATGGCACCGGTGGCCAGTGCCTGACCCAGGATATTTCCCATCGCCGTGCCTTCCACCGGTCCGGTAATCACTGGTGCCTGAATTGCATTGGCAGTGAACTCGTTCAGCAAGATATTCTGGCATCCGCCGCCGACGATGTGGAGGCTATGCAGCGGCCTTCCCATCAACTGCTGGAGTTCGTTCCAGGTCTGGCGGTACTTGAGCGCCAGGGACTCCAACGCCACGCGGGCGATTTGCGCAGGGCTCTCTGGCACCTTCTGCCCGCTCTTTTGGCAGAACTCCTTGATGCGGCTAGGCATGTCGCCAGGGGCCTCGAAGAGATGGTCGTTCGGATTGATGATGGCATAGAAGGGTTCGGCCGCCCGTGCCATGTCCGCCAATTCGGCAAAGGAGAACTTGTTCCCCTCGCGGATCCATTGGTTGCGGCACTCCTGGATCAGCCAGAGTCCCATGATGTTCTTCAAATAGCGAATCTTGCCACCGACGCCACCTTCGTTGGTGTAGTTGGCCGCCAGCCCCGCCTCATTGATGATTGGCGCATCCAGCTCGACGCCCATCAGGCTCCAGGTGCCGCTGGAGAGGTATGCCCAGGAGTCCTCGTCCGGCAAGGCGGGCACAGCCGCAACCGCGCTGGCGGTGTCGTGGCTGCCTACCAAGATGACTGGAATGGCGGGGCAGTTGTATTCCTTCTGGAGTTCAGGCGAGAGCGTCCCTGCCAGGCTGCAAGAAGGGACGATCTTCGGGAAGAGAGTCCGTGGCAGCCCCAGCGCATCGATGATTTTCCAGGACCAGTCGCGTGTAGTGGGATTGTAGAGCTGGGAAGTCGTGGCAATGGAGTATTCGGCGGAGACATTGCCGCACATCAGATAGGTCAAGGCATTGGGGATGAAAAGCAACTTGTCGGCTTTCTTCAGGTTTTCTTCCTGGTCGCGTACAGATGCGGAAAGCTGGAAGATCGTATTCAGGTTCATGAACTGGATACCGGTCTCGCGGTAGATATCCTCCTTGGAGATGCGCTCGAAGGTCCAGGGCATCACATTGTCGGTGCGGCTGTCGCGATAGTGCCACGGCAACCCGATGAGCTTTCCGTCGGCACCAAGATAGCACAGGTCAACCCCCCAAGTGTCTATGCCAATGCCGTCGAGCTGGCACCCCGTTGCGAGTGCCTTCTGAAGACCGGTCTTGATTTCCTTGAAAAGGGTATTGATGTCCCAGAAAATGCCGTTGCCGACCTGGACAGGCCCATTGGGGAAACGATGGAGTTCCGTGAGCTGGAAGGTCTGGCCATCGAATTGTCCGAGAATAGCGCGGCCGGAAGATGCGCCAAGGTCAAAGGCGAGGTAGTTCTTCATGGTGTTCTCCAAGTTACTTATTGAAATGATTAAAGGAAGTGGTTTCGGGCGGTGATGTGGCCTGTGGAAGTATCGATGTCAATCTGAGCACAACTCTGGTAAATGGTCAACGAACCGGCACCAACCGCCAGAGCTTGTGAGCCGCCAATGTGGTGCACAAAGGGATAATGGACATGGCCGGTAAGCATCGCGTCAAAACGCCCTTGCTTCGCCCATTCGACCAGCCGTTCGTAGCCCATCAGCTTGGTGCGCCAGGAAAGCGGCTTGGCAAGGTGGTCGCACATCGGAAAGTGGCACACCAGCACCCGAGCCTTGACATCAGATTCACGACTTGACAAAATATAATCCAATTTCTCCCACACGGCGTCAGACAGCTCGCCAGTTGAGAGCCAGATTGCACACGGACGCGCCGCGTTGAGCAGGATGAACTCCACCGCGCCCACCCGCCGAACCGCCGGCAACATGTCGAGTTCAATCTTACCGCCATTGAGCCGTCGGAACGCCGCGGCCAAAGCCGGGCGGTTGCGACGCACGTAGGCATCGTGATTGCCTGGAACAAAGGCAAACGCCTCCCCCGCATTCTCCAGCACCTCCTTCAGCAGTTCTTCGCAATGCAGGAACTCCGCCTCAGAACCGATGCTGGTAAGATCGCCAGTGCAGACCGTGAAATCCGCCTCCAGTTCGCGCTGGAGCCGTGCAAAAGCGGAGATGCGGTCCAGCGTCAGTCGTCGCTGACGCATGGTCGCTTGGTTCAAGCGACCAAAGAACCGCTTGTCCAGACAGTATCCCAGTTGAAAATCCAGAATGCCGGTGTGGAGATCGGAGAGTTGAAGGATTCGGAAAATGTTCGCGGGCTTGGACATGGCTGACTCAGGGCGACTCCGGCGGTACGCCTTCCTCTAGGCTTGGATCCTGCTTGAGCTTGCGCTGGAGAGTTCGACGGCTGATGCCCAGAATCTCCGCCGCGCGGGTACGGTTGCCCCGAGCCTGTTCCAACGCATGCCGGATGGCAGTGCGCTCGTTCTCATGGATGTCCAGCACTGGAATTGTCGATGTTGCGGAAGAAGGGTTGGCGGGGGTATCCGGCACACCTGCCAGCGCATCCACGATTTCCCGCGGGATGTCGGAGACGGTCAACAGCGTGCCGCGCGCCAGCACGACCATCCGCTCCACGCAGTTGCGCAGTTCGCGGATATTGCCGGGCCAGTCGTAGGAATTCAAGACCGCCATGGCATCGGCGGTGATGCCAGTGACCGCCTTGCCATTGTCTTCGGCAGCCAATTTCAGAAAATGCTCCAGCAATTGCGGGATGTCCTCGCGGTGTTCCCGCAAGGCGGGGAGTCGGAAATTCACCACATTCAGACGGTAATAGAGGTCCTCACGGAAAGTGCCCTCACGCACCATCGCAGGAAGGTCGCGGTTGGTGGCGGCTATCAGCCTCACATCCACGGGAATGGTCGTTGAACCGCCGACACGCTCCAGGTTCCGCGTCTCCAGCACGCGCAGCAACTTGACCTGGGTCGCCAGGGAAATCTCGCCAATTTCATCCAAAAAGAGTGTTCCGTGGTCGGCACGTTCGAAGCGTCCGATGAAACGCTCGTTGGCGCCCGTGTAGGCACCCTTTTCGTGTCCGAAGAGTTCGCTCTCCAGAAGATTTTCGTTCAGTGCCGCGCAGTGAACCGCCACAAATGGCTTGGCAGCACGCGGACTCCAGGCATGGATGGCATGTGCAAAGAGTTCTTTGCCAGTGCCGCTCTCGCCCGTAATCAACACGGTCGAGCGCGCATCTGCCACTTGATGCGCCTCCTCCAACACCGCCTTCATTGCAGGCGAACTGCCGATGATGCCGGCGTTCTCCGTAGCCGTTGCAGAAATGCCTCCGCTAGAGCGGCGCTCTTCCAAAACCGCCAGTCCGCGGTCGATCATCATCTCGAGGTCGTCCAACTTTACTGGCTTGGTCAAATAGTCGTAGGCGCCCGCCCGCATCGCCGCCATGGCAGTCTGCACCGAACCGTATGCGGTGAGCATGATGATCAGCGGGGCCTCCGGCCAGCTGGAGACCTCCTGCGTGAACGCCATTCCATCCATCCCCGGCATCCGCAAGTCCGTCAAAACAATATCGACATGGCGGTGACGAAGGATTTCCAGACCGGCGGAAGCCGAATCCGCCAAGAGAATTTCATATTTGTCCTCAAAGGCGTCGCGCAATCCCTCGCGGGTATTGCGTTCATCGTCGATGACTAGGATGACAGGTTGCTTGGAAGGCATGGCAATCATCGTCTCCGCAATTGCTAATTGCTAAT
>JAFXSU010000318.1 GCA_017525435.1 Victivallales bacterium | reverse complement strand
CATCTGGGCCAACGCGATAGCCGTACCCGTGGCAAGTTGGTTCGGCTCCTCCTTTCAGGGCTTCGCCTTTACCCCGATCGACTGGCTGGCGGATTCCCGCTGGGCGATGCTGGCGTGCGTGATTCCTTCCGTCTGGGCCTCTGCGGGACCAGGTTGTCTCATCTATCTGGCCGCTCTCAAAAGCGTGCCGGAGGAGTGTTATCAAGCCGCCTCTATCGACGGTGCGACCTTCTTCCAGAAATTGCGCTACCTGACCTTCCCTTATCTTAAGAGCCTCATCATTTTGAACTTCGTGGGGGCGTTCATCAGCGCCGCGCAGAGCGGCGGGACCATCCTGATTTTGACCTTCGGACGCGCCAATACCGAGGTCGCCGAACTTCACATCTTCAAGGAGGCCTACACCAATCTGCGTTTCGGCTCCGCCATCGCCATGGCGTGGCTCCTCGGAATGTTCACACTCTTTTTCACTCTTTACAACCTCAAACGCCTCTCCCGCATGGAGTTCAAGACTACTGGCGGAGAGTCCTGAAGCAAACCTGGAAGATCCTCTTTCCTCAAATTTACCCTTTACCCTTTAACATTAAGCTATTTCCCCTATGCGGGCACCTAACAATGCTGGTTTTTCAAGATGCAGGGGTGCGGGGGCTGCAGCTCCCGTAAAATTGTAGAACTGCAATTGGGGCCTTTGGGGAAACAAGGCTTAACATTAAACTTTACAGAAATGCCATTGCTCTCGCCAATTGAACGCCGTAGTTGGAAGGCGCGGCTACTGGATGTGACCATCCATACATTGCTCATTTTGGGCAGTGCAACGATGGTTTATCCATTGCTGCTCATGCTTTCCGGCTCGGTCAAGAGCAATACCGATTTCACGGATTTTCATGTTATTCCGCAGTATTGGCACTCCGATGTGGAATTGTATAAGAAATTCCTAACCACCAGATACAACAACTACCTCAGTCAGGCGACGCAGAACTTCAAGACCCCACAGTACACGGTCGAGACGCTGATGCCACCGAAGGATACTCCCGCCGCACACAAACGCGCGGAGGGACTGGCGGAGTTTCTACGATACGAACGTACGGTTCGTCCCCACTACTGGCATGTAATCGCGATGGCCTGGGAGTCTGGTGTGGAGACCAATGGCACACGGGATTTTCGCCAATGGCTCCAGGAACAGCCAGAGTTCGCCGGGAAAAATCCCGCCGAGCGTTTGGCGAACATGAACCGATTTTGCGGGACCGATTTTACGCGATGGGGGGACGTGATTGCGCCGACGGAGTATCTCGAGTGGCATCGTGCTGTCACAGACTATTCTCATCCCTATGCAAGGTTCCAGGAACGTTACAAGCAACGTCCGGATGTCCCCGAACTGCTTACCGCCTGGCCAGACCCTGAGGGAATGTTTGTGGAGGACTTGCGCGAACGAATGGGGTCTTCACTGGAGACGATCAATGCACGCCTAGGTAAAAATTTCAATTCGTGGACGGCGATTACGTTGCCGGAAAATTCCCCCGAGGAGTATCCCGGTTGGGCGAAGCAGTGGGAGTATTTTGTGCGACTGCAACTGAATCCGGATTTTGTCTATGTGGATCCGGAAGCCGCCACTCCTGCTTGGCAAGAGTTCCTGCGGGAAAAGTATTTGGATATAAGTGAGTTAAATAATATATATCATACGAATTATAAGCAAATTAGTGATATAATATCTCCCAGTCGTCTGCCGGCTGTGGACACCGTGCCGAACGCGGATTTCCGGGCATTTCTGGAACTCTTCGAGGAGGAGGGCGGCTGTCCCCGCATTGCCTTGCATGTGGAGACGCTCTCCATTGACTACCGCAAATGGCTGAGTGATAAGTATAAGGGTGACTTTTCGGCGTGGTGTTCCGCTGAGGGCGATGTGTTGCGGGAGTTCTCGGAGGTCTCGCTGGAGGCGCGTCCACCAGGCGAAGACAATCTTGCGGCGACGCAGGATTGGCGAGAGTTTGTGATGACATTGCCTGCGGAGCAGGTCGGTCTTTTGCCATCTGCGAGCATTCCCTATCAGGACTTTCTGGCGGAGCGCTACCATGGCGACTGGTCGGCTTTGAGCGCGGCGTACCACTGTCAGGTCGCAAGTGCGTCGCAGGTACCGTCGTTCAGCCACTTTCCATCGGATGAAGAAAAATGGCCTGATGCGGCACGGGAAGACTATCGTGCGGCACTTGCCTCGGGGCAATTTCGGCAGTATCTCCTGCTGGAGCATCCAGATACGCAACGCGGTGCCTGGGAGTCATTTCTGCGTGAGAAATATGGTTCGATCGAGGGCCTCAACCATGCCTGGAAGCTGGTGCCAGAGGACTTCGGCGGCGTGGCTACGCCGATGGCGGAGTACGAATGGCGGCTGCTCCAGCAGAATCGGAGTTATCTCATCCGTGAGTATCTCGTGCGAAACTACCGGATGGTCTTCGATACGCTCTTTGTGAACGGCCATGCGGCCTTTAACACTGTATTGTACTGTCTGCTGGCGGTGCTGGCGGCGTTGCTGGTCAACCCCTTGTGCGCATATGCTCTCTCGCGTTTCCGCATCCCGTTTGCGGGCCGCATCATGATGTTCCTGCTATTGCCGATGGCTTTCCCCGCGATGGTGCTGGGCATTCCGCAGTTCCTGATGATCAAACGTTTAGGACTTCTCAACACCTTCGCCGCACTAATCCTGCCCGGCATGGCCAGCGGATACTCCATCTTCCTGCTCAAGGGCTTCTTTGATGCGCTTCCGCGCGAACTCTTCGAGGCCGCCGAACTCGATGGTGCCGGCGAGTGGACTATCTTCTGGCATATCGCCATGAGTCTCTCCAAGCCCATCCTCTCCGTCATTGCCCTGGGGGCCTTCACTGCCGCCTACGCGGACTTCATGCTGGCGTTCCTTCTCTGCCAGAAGCAGTCCATGTGGACGATGATGGTTTATCTCTATCAGCTTCAGCAGCGTGCCTCGTCGGCCGTCGGCTT
>JAFXSU010000317.1 GCA_017525435.1 Victivallales bacterium | reverse complement strand
GTGCATCACCAGCGGGAAGCCGGGCAGACGGCGCTGGACTTCCTCCAGGATGTCATAGCGAAGTTTCTGGTCGCCGGAGAATTTGAAGGCCCCGTGGGAGGTGCCGATTGCGCAAGCCAGGGAGTCGCAGCCAGTCTTGGAGACGAAGTCCTCGACCTCCTCGGGCTTGGTGTAGATATGCTCGGCGGCCTTGACATCTTCCTCGACGCCCTTGAGCTGACCCAGCTCGGCCTCGACGACGATGCCCTTGGCATGGGCGGCATCCACCACGCGCTTGGTGATGGCGACATTCTCCTCGTAGGGGAATGCGGACGCGTCAATCATCACAGAGGAGTACACGCCGGAGTCGATGCAGTCATAGCAGGTCGCCTCGTCGCCGTGGTCCAGATGCACTGCGAAAATGGCCTCGGGGAAGATCTCGTTGGCGGTCTTCATCAGTGCCTCGAGCATCTTCTTGTGGGTGTAGGAACGAGCACCCTTGGAGAGCTGCACGATGAACGGAGCCTTGGAACGGACATTGCCCTCGAAGAGGCCCATCGTCTGCTCCAGGTTGTTGATGTTATAAGCACCGATCGCGTATTTGCCGTAAGCGTGCTTGAAGAGTTCCTTTGTGGTGACAATCATTTCTGTTATTTCCTTGTTTTTGAGTTTGTTGGATGATTCACAAGAAATCATCCGGCCGATGGGAACAAAAAACTATCAGGGAATCCCCGTTCAAAAAACTACGGCTGGGCGGGCGGATTCGCATTTGGAGCAGCATGAATCATCAGAGTCATCCCTGAAACCAGATCGTCGTCGGACTTGACCTGGGGGTTGTATTTCAAGATGGACTCCACCGTCACTGCATTTGTGTCTGCGATGGTCTCCAGGGTATCCCCTTCTAGCACGGAAACCTGATAGACCACTTCAGCCGTCTCCTGAGCAGGTTCCAACGCAGGAGTCGCTGGTTCAACAGGTGGTTCCGGCACGGCGGCAGGGGCAGGGGTCTCGACCACGGCGGGCGCGGGGGCCACAGGCTCTGGTGCAGGCGCAGGTTCCGGAGCAGGCTTGGCAGCTGGAGGAGGTAGGGGAGCTTTCTTCGCAGGTTGAGATGCGTCCGCCTTCAGGCGAAGCTGCTGACCGACCTTCAGCTTGTCGCTGGTGAGGTTGTTCCACGCCTTGATGTCCTCGCGCTTCACGCCGAAGCGCTTGCCGATGGTCCACAGGGAGTCGCCACTCTGAACCGTGTAGAGTCCGTCTGCCGGCACGGCAGTGACCACAGGTGCGGCTTCCAGACCAGCTCCGGTCGCATTCGCCGGCATCTTGAGGGACTGGCCGACCATGATCTTGTCCGCACTGGTAACGCTTGGATTCAGCGCCATGATATCCGCCGCCTTCACATTATGCGCCTTGGCAATCTTGGAAAGAGAATCGCCCTTTTTCACCACATAGACATTGTTGCCGGCCGTCGGTGTCGAAGTGGCGGTAGCGGTTGTCGTCGATGAAGCACCGCCGCGGCGGTTCGCCGGAGCACCAGGCAGATTCGGCACAGCACGGCCATTCTCCAGATGGGGAAGTTCACGAGTCTTCTGGGGCGCAGGCTGTTCTGCAACCACCTCATCTTGTATTGGCGCAACGGTGTCGGCGGGGACCTCGACCACATCCGGAACCACGGGAGCATCAAAGTCACTCTCCGGAACAAACAATGGCTCATTGGCAGGCGGGAGAGGCTCCACAGATGCAGGAGCGACACGCGCCGGATGCATGGCAGGACGATGTTGAGCAGATGCAGGAGGAACGATGCCACGGTCGCTCATCAAGCCACCATAGGTGGGAGACTGCGACACAGGCTTGGGGGAGGCGGTACGGCAACCAGTCAGCGCGACCAGCGCCATGCAGCAGGCAATGCAACAAAGGCAACGGAAGTCATTGAATTTCATAATCTAATTGCTCCTCTTAAAAAGCGAAAACATCAAGGCCATTGTTCAAAAAATCTTATGAGGCATCATTCGTTGGAAAATCCTCCGGCACCGCAGCGGCCATCACGGCGCATGCCGCCGCACGGAAACGCTCACCGCGTTCCTCGTAGTCCCGGAACATGTCCATGCTCGCGCAAGCAGGTGAAAGCAAGACGGTATCACCGGAGACCGCAGCCTTTGCCACCGCTTGCACCGCCTCTTCCAAAGAATCGCAAAGTTGGCAAGGCACTTCGGAACCCCACAGTTCAGCGAGGCGTTGCCGGCAGTCACCAATTAGGTAAACTCCTTTAACATACATTCTCAATTCCGATTTGACTTCCGAAAGCGCACATCCTTTGTCAAGTCCACCAGCAATTAGGAGGATTTTTTTGCCGCGGGAGGGTCCAAGTGTCCGCAAAGCCTGTCGCATCGCATCGACATCCGTCGCTTTGGAATCATCGAAAAAGGCGATGTCGTTGCATTGCAACACAGGCTCCATCCGATGCGGCCCACTGCGGAAATTGCTCAACACGGGACTGTATTGCTCCTTGGGAATGCCCAATCCCGTCATTACCGCCACGACCGCAAGTGCATTTGCAAGATTGTGATTTCCAATTAGTTGCATAGACGAACGCGCAAACAGCCTGGTTCCCTCGCCCGCCTGGTCAAGCCGTATCAGCCCATCACTGGTCACCGCCCAGTCCGTGCCCGGCGTTGTCGGTTTGGCTTCTTCGCCAATAAGCCAGAGACGATTGGCAGCCACCTGGGGGTCCAGCTGGAGAAACTGCGCCAACGGAGCATGAAAAACAGCAATTCCGCCTGGACGAATCTGCCGGAGCAACTGGAGCTTCAGATTTCGGTACACCTCCATCGTCCCATGACGGTTCAGGTGATCCGGCGTGACATTCAGGACCACGCCCACTTGAGGATGGAAACTATCCGCATGCTCCATCTGGAAGCTGCTGACTTCCACCACCAAGTAATCCAGAAGTGGCTGATCCAGCGCCACTTGGCTCAATGGCAGCCCGATGTTTCCCGCCGCCAGCACATGTTTCCCCGCTCCTTCCAAACAGGCCGTAAGCAGTTCGACAGTCGTGGTTTTTCCATTGGTTCCCGTCACCGCCACCATCGGACAATCCAGATAGCTTGCGCCGAACTCCAGTTCGCCGCGCATCGGTGCGCCCGTGCTACGACCGACCTGATCCAGCGATGACCCCAAGGCAATGCCTGGGCTGACCACCACCAAGTCGATGGCGTCGCCTGTCCAAGTCTCTTCTTTAAAATATGGATAAAGGAGAATGCCATCGCTCTCCAGCACCGGAATCAGCTTGGCAAAATGCTCGCGAGGCGCGCTGTCCAGCACAATGACTTCCGCACCCTTTGCCTTCGCCAAACGCGCGGCGGCAAGACCGCTCTTGCCGGCCCCCAGCACCAGCACTCGGCGGCCATGCAAATCCAGAGAAAAGTCAGTTCGTATCGTCATCAGAGTCGTTAATTCGAGCAATATAGGGCAGAGCGCGATAGCGTTCGTCGGCGTCCATACCACAGCCGACGATAAAGTAGTTTGGCAACGAGAAGCCAACCCAGTCCGGCACAAACCCCACGGCAGCGGGATGGCGTGGGACCTGCTTGGAAACCAGCACTGCGCTGCGCACCGATCTTGCGCCACGTTCCAAGAGCCACTTGCGCACCGTGGTCAAAGTGAGTCCCGTGTCCAGCACACCGTCCACCACCAGGAGATTTTGATCCTTGATTGGCATTTTCAAATCGCCGCGCAATCGGATTTCGCCGGTGGAATGTTCTCCCGCATAGCTGGAGACCGCCAACGAATCCACCAGAAAGTCCCCGCGAAGATGGCGCATCAGATCCACGGCAAAGAACATCGCGCCATTGAGCAGAGGCACCACCGTATATGGTGCACCGCTGTAAAACTGGTCGATTTCCATGGCCATAGTCATCAGACGTTCCTGAATCTGGGGAGTGTCGATTAAGATTTCCATAAACCAAGACTACGCGCTCCCGCAAGGGAAGCACTACAAGAAGGGGACTTGGGAAAGAAAAACATTATTCATTACGAATTGCCTTCCGATAGGCTTCGGCGGCCATGTAAGAACTGCGTACCAGCGGTCCACAGACTGCACGGCGGAACCCCAGTTCCTGTTCGGCATACCGTTGCCATTCGGCAAACTCATCTGGCGTGACAAAACGCTCCACCGGAAGCTGTTTGTGCGTCGGTTGAAGATACTGCCCCAGCGTCACGATGGCAACCCCGGCCGACCGCAGCTCCTGAAGGCATTGGCGAATCTCCTCGTCCGTCTCGCCCAGGCCAAGCATCACGCCGGACTTGACCACGGTCTCGGGAGCGCAGTGCTTGGCGACATACGCAAGACACTCCAGGCTACGATGATATTGCGCACGCGACCGGACACTCGGCGTAAGTCTCTCAACTGTTTCAAGGTTATGACCATAGACCGCAGGACGCGCCGCCATCACCGCATCCATTGCGGCATGGTCGGCATTGTAGTCGGAAACCAGCACCTCGACCAGCGTCTCCGGGCATTTTTCACGGATGGCGAGAATGGTGTCGCGCATCGCACCGGCACCGCCGTCCGCGAGGTCATCACGCGTCACGCAAGTCACCACCGCATATTTGAGTCCCAACGCCGCCACGCTCTCGGCAATGTGGAGAGGTTCTTCAGAATCAGGGACTTGAGGCCGTCCATGCTTTACCGAGCAAAATTTGCACGCACGCGTGCATGTATCGCCTAAAATCATAAACGTCGCAGTGCGATGTCGCCAGCATTCACTGCGATTGGGGCATCTTGCACCCTCGCAAACAGTATTCAACCCATTGCTACGCAACAATTTCTGCATCTCAACCCGTTCGCGCCCACCCGAAAAGGAGGTCTTGAGCCATTCGGGCAACCTCTGCCCGAACTGCCGTGTCGGCGGCTCTGTCACGGGCAGACTACAGGAAGCTGCGAATTTCAATTCCGCAAGATGTGTCGCCAGAAACTGCGCGTCCGCCGGTGCGAACTCCAACTCTGCCCATTCGTCTGGCGCAAACCATCCGCATTGCTGCCCCTCTCGTGGCTCCGCCATGCTCTCCGACGGCAATTCACATCGCATATAGTGCAACTGAACCGTCTTTGCCGGATAGGCAAAAGTCTCCTCCGCGAAAAGCTCCGCGTGGCCAATCTTCAGTCCGAGTTCCTCCTCCAGTTCCCGCGCAATACACGCCTCCAGAGTCTCGCCCGGATCCACTTTCCCGCCAGGGAACTCCCACTTTCCGGCAAGGGCTCCCCCCGGCCGTCGCGTCGCCAGCAACATCTTTCCACCCCGGAAAACCACGGCGGCGCACACCGACAGAGGAGCCATTGTCATTCCCCAACACCATATCGACCGGTGACAGCACCCTGCCCCGGTCTTTCCGTCAGAACCACTTACAGGTCGCCAATCAAGAACTCGGCACGGCGGTTGAGCTGGTGTTCCGCCTCGGTAGTCGCAGGAGACTTCGCCGGCTTGTCCTCGCCATAGCTGATGGTTTTGCAACGGTTTGACGCCACGCCCATCAGTCCCAGATACTGCACCACTGCCAAGGCACGACGCTCGCCGAGCGCGCGGTTGTATTCGTCACTGCCGCGTTCATCGGTATGGCCTTCGACAATCAGGCCCAGCGTGGGATTCTCTGTGAGATACTTGGCAAGAGCATCCAGTTTCGCCCGTTCAGGAGCGCCGACCTCGTATTGATCGTATGCGAAGTAAATCACGCAGTCCGTCCAGCGCTGCCCGTTCTTGATGAAGCCAGTGCCATCATCCTCTCCAGCGCCCACCGGAGCATCCGTGCCGCCCCAGGCACCGCCTTTCTCGATGTCCGTGCCATCAGCACCATCGGCACCATCGGCTCCCGCGGCAGTGGCAAAAGGATCCTCGACACCGGCAAAACCCATGTCGCCGCCAGGAACAAATCCATCATCACCAAAGGCATTGAAATCGCCTTCACCGAAATTTCCGCCTTCGTCACCACTATTTGCCGACGGGTTATTCTGCACCCCGGACAAATCCAATTTGGGTTTCTTGACGCAGCTGGTAAAAAGCAATGCGGTGGCGACCATCGCGACCATCAGGATGGATGTGAGTTTGAAAATACGCATTTTGGGGTAATCCGTTTTCGTGTGATGGGTGGAAAGATGTGGAAGGGAAAGCAAATCCTTACATACTGTAATGCGGTTTTCCTTTTCGTTCCGGCAAAAACACAAATTATCCAGAGAATTTCAAAAGAATTTCGCGATTCAGTGATTTCAATGGAGCAGTCCATTGTTGGCAATGGCATCCGTCAGCCAGCGGGCGAGATTTTCACAACCGACGGCATTGGGACGATTCCAGGCCCCCATGCCCGCCAGCGCGGCCTTCGCGCCGACCAGTTCGAAGAGTGCCTTCCCGTCCACCACCGTAACCTCATCTTCTTTGGCACAAGCTCGTTGGGTTCGCAGAACCGCATCGTAGAAAGCCAGAAGTGCCTCATCCGGAGCGGGATTCACCCGCCAGGCGTCATTCTCTCCGCCTTTCTGGGGATAAATCGGATTGGGAAGCAGGCAGAGCAACTGCGGAGGCTCTGGAACGGCGCGCAATTGGCGGACCAGAGCATGGAAACTCTCGGCCATCTTCGGAAGTTCCTCGGCAGGATTGGCGGTGCGGGCGGCCTTCATCGTATCCTCGTAGGCGAAGGAAAAGACGACCAACTGAGGCACAAACGCCTCGACATCGCGCGGCAACCGCAACCTCGCCAAATCCGTGGTGCATCCGGCAATTCCCGCATTGAGCACCACAGTTTTTCCCGTGGCATACTTCGCGTTCAAAAATTCCTCCAGCTCGTCCACCCAACTCGGCGCATTCGGCTCCGCAGCCGTCAGGCAGTCGCCCAAACAAACCACGCGACGAGTGGCATGCTCCATTCTCGCAATGACCTCCTGCGTCATGCCGTTCGGCCAATCGCGAGTGACCGGCGAATCATTCCATGCTCCCCCGGTGGGGACCTTTACCACGAAAGGCGGGAGATTCGCTGGGGTGACGACCGACGCGGGCGGCGGCATCGACGCCAATTCCTCGGTGTTGCAGTTCGCGCAGAAACGCGGTTTCTGGAAGGTGCCTAGTTCGGTCATCAATTGCTCTTGCACCGACCAATTGAGCTCATTCCCGCACTTCTCACAGTGCAGCGTCTGAGGTTCGTGCGTCTTGATGAACTCCTGGCACTTGGCGCAGTGGCGGCGCGGCGGGTTGCGCTTGAGCAACTCGTCCTTGAGTTGTTCAGCCGGCTCGTAGGTCCAGGTTCCCTGACAGCCCGTCTCACAACACGGCAACTCTTTGGGCGCAAGTGTCTTGAGACGTTCCTGGCAAGTCGGGCAGATATGGTATGGCGGATCATCGTGGCCATGGAGATGACCGCCAAGCTGCATCGCGCGAGTCCACACCCACTTGCCGTCGCAACCGCGGTTGGCGCAGGGCTGTTCCTGGTCTTTCGCCTGATTGAAGAAATCCAGGCAGGACTTGCACATCTTCTGCGGGGTTTTGGGTTCCTGTCCCTCAGGCGTGCTCTTGAGGACCTCCAGCTGCTCGTAGGCATTGTAAGTCCAGGTGTTCTTGCAGCCCTTGATGCGGCAGGGAACTTCGATGGGCTTGAGTTCCGCGAACTTCTTGAGGCAATCCGGACACATCCGCGCCGGCGGCTTGTCCAGGCTTTTGCCAGACTTGAGCCACTCCAACTGCTGCGTTTTCGTCCACACGACCTTCTGATCACAGCCCTTAATGCGGCAGGGCAGTTCGCGGTCGGAGAGCGTCTGCATGGTGCGGAAACACTCGTCGCACAGGCGGTACGGCGGCTTGCCGGACTTGGATTCCTGCTGCATCCGTCGCGTCCACGTCCAGGTGTTCTTGCATCCCTTGATGCGGCAGGGCACCTGCGGTTCCTCCTTCTGCTTCATCGCGGCATGACACTTGTCGCAAAAGCCGTGCGGTGGCTCGCCGTCCTTCCCTCTGGCATGCGCCTCAAGCTGCTGGAAGCGGTTCCAGGTCCACTTGCCGTCGCAGCCGGGAGTCGAGCATGGAACCTCTTGATCCTGAAGGGTCTGGAAAAGCGCAAAGCACTCGTCGCACATCAGGCGGTCGTGACGCTCACGGCCGTCCGCCTTGCTGTACATCGAACGCTCGCCCGAGATATGCACTTTGTTCTTGCAGCCCTTGATACGGCAGGGTTGCTCGGTATCGGGAAAGAATTCCCCTAGGGAACCAAAGGTGACGCTACTCAAAACAATTCTCCAGAGATAATCAAGATAATTAAAAGCCAGACGACGCAATGGAATTTCGCGTATTGGCTAAAGATATTGCGTTTTAGCGACTTTGCCAGATGATATAGGAAAAAAAGACGATTTTCTATATACACAGGGGCTTCATTGCGTCCGAAGACGCGGATCCAAGGCATCGCGCACGGCGTCGCCGAAGAGATTGGCGGGCAGGACGAGTCCGAGCATGAAGACGAAGGCGGCGGTGAGCTTCCACCAGATCACGGGGTCGCGCGTGAGTTCGCTTCGGGCGTCGTTGATCATCACGCCCCAGGACATCGTCTCGGCGCCCACGCCGATGCCCAGATAAGTCAGCAGCGCCTCCGCCAGAACCTCGGAGGAAAAACGTAGCACCGTGGTAATGATGACCACGTGCAGGACATTGGGGAGGATGTGCTTCGCCAGAATCCGCCAGGAGGGCGTCCCCAGGGCGACCGCCGCCGAGACGAATTCGGACTCGCGCAGCCGCAGCGTCTCGGCGCGCAGCAACCGGCACAGGCTCGTCCACGACGCCAGTCCCATCGCCACGCAGAGCTGGGGCAGCCCCACGCCGAAGATGACGATGAACGCCGCCACGAAGAGCACGGTCGGAATGGAGCTGACGACGGTATATATGTATTGTATGATGTCGTCGAGCCAGCCGCCGTAGTAACCCGCGAGAATTCCCATGAGAAGCGCAAAGGGGATTGCGATGAGAGTGGTAAGCAGCCCGATGATAATGCCAGTGCGCACGCTCTTGAGGCTAAGTAGCAGCACGTCGTTGCCGATGCGGTCGGTGCCAAAGATATGCATTCGAGGATGTTGCAATTTGGGATGAACGCGCCGGACGCTACCGCCATCCCCTTCTTGTGTCTCGTAGATGTACGCCTCGTCCGACAGCGGTGCGGAGTAGTAGAGTTCCTGCCGTCGGGAGAGCGGACGTAGCAGTCGATCCAGCACCGATGCACCACGGTCGTAGATCACCGCGCCAGTCTGGGGATTGCGCCGGACCTCGCCCGTCTCGGGGTCGCGCTCGGCGTTGCGCCAGCCTACGGAGTCCATCACCGCCACCAGCAAGTAGGCCGCCAAAATCACACCGGAGACCACCGCGCTTTTCTTCGCGAGGATCTCCCGCCCCGCCAGGCGCCAATACTCCCTTCGGCGCATCGCGCAGAAGAACCACGCACCGAACGCCAGTAGCGTGAGGACAATCAGATTTTGACAAGTCCAACTCATCTTCTAACTTTTCTTGAGGACCGCAGTTCTCAGACTCTTAGGACCTCGGACCTTTAACCTCTAACCTCT